>CAJBHN010001077.1 GCA_903952805.1 uncultured Myxococcales bacterium
GGCGAGGGCGAGGGCGAGGGCGAGGGCGAGGGCGAGGGCGAAGGCGAAGGCGAAGGCGAAGGCGAGGGCGAGGGCGAGGTCGCCCCATTCGTGGTTGGTCCAGATTCGATTGCGACGGCTGCGCCGCGCTATGCGATTCCTGCCGATGACCAATCGGCCTTTACGGTGCGGGTCCAGCTTTTGGATGAATTGACCCGTCCGATTGTCGGAGCGACCGTATCCGTCCAGGCGCGTGAACCCGGGGCACAAACAGGCGCCAGCAGCGAGTCTGATGAAGCTGGTTTTGTCCGTATCCCAGTCACCGCAGACACCGCTGGGACCTATACCCTTGATGTCGTCGTCGAGGGCCAGCTCTTCTTCGAGCCGATCCGCGTTCATTTCTCGGCGTGCACGTCGCTCGAAGAGACGTTTGCCACCGAGGCATGGCCGACGGTGTTCACGCGCTGCATGGGCTGTCACAATGAATTCGGATTTGCGCCTTCGTATGGCGCCCGATTCGTCCTGCCATTGCCTGGCGACGATGATTTCGCCCACCGTGGCAGCGAAGCCGTGCGCAAGATGATTGAGGCGGGTGACGACGTCGACGTCTCAGCCCTCGATGCCACACGGCGCGATGCGTTGTTGCTTGAGGATGACGAAACGACGCTCCCGACCCTGATCGCCAATGCGACCCTGCATTCCGACGACGGTGCTTTCACGTTCCACACCGGCGGCCTCGTCGTGGATCCTGCCGACGAGACGGCGGTGTCGGCGCTCCGCTCGTTCGTCGCGCGTCTACAGGCGGGCCCCGACACCTGCGGGGCGGGCAGCGCCCTCGGGCGACCCGACGAAGACCTGCTCGGCGACGTCAAGCTGTTGTCGCCTGCGCGCACGCTGCGTAGGGCCAGCCTGCACCTGACGGGCGCGCTGCCGGGGCCAGAGCTCGTGGCATTGGCGACGAGCGAAGATGGCCTCTCGCAGGCTCTCGACCGGCTGATGCTCGATCCGCGCGCCGAGACCCGCGTCATCGAGTTCATGAATGACACGTTGCTCACCGAAGCGCTGGCCAAGAACGGGCAGACTTATGCGTCTTTCGCCCTGTTTTCGGACATGTTCCATAATCTTGCGCACTGCGTACCGCCGGCCACGGTCAACTGCTGCAATCTGAGCGGCCCGAGCGGCTGCTGCCTCCTGGCCGACGGCAGCAACAGGGCCGACTGTAACCGGAAGGAGGGTTCGCTTCGCGCGAACCTGGCAAGCGAGCCGCTGCAACTCGCCCGCCATGTGTGGCGCAACGAGCTGCCTGCAAGTCTATTGACGACGGCCGATTTCACGATGGTGACGCCGACGCTGGCGCGCATGTACGGCATCCTCGATGACGACGACCGGACTCTGCTTGACGGCAGTGGCTCCTTTGACGCCGATCCGACGAACGACGCCGATGAATGGATTCCAGCCACAATTAGAGACACACCGCGCAATACGCTGGCCGAATCGACCTTCGGGGGTTTTCAGACATTCCCCCACACCGGATTGCTCAGCACCCCTGCCTTCCGTCAGCGCTACCCGTTTAGCAATTCGGACCGCGAACGTCGACGCGCGCACTCGGTCTTGCGCGACCTGCTCGCCGTCCCGCTGATGGACTTTGCGACCTTCTCGACGCCGAAGATCGCGCCCGGACAGAGCCTCGAGTCGCTGACGTGGGACGTCCAACCGTGCGTCATCTGCCACACGGCGATGGACCCGATCGCGGCGAACTTCAAAATATTTTCAGTCAGTGGCAGTATTGTCCCCAGCAAAAACTGTCGGGATCTCGGAGGTCGGGCGCCGGGATTCGGGTTCATCGCGCTGCCCGGCAGCGGAGCGCCCGGCGAAGGCTTGCCCCGGCCAGCCCTCGACGACCCCAACGCCTGCCCCATACCGTTTGACGGCGCAGGCGTCGGACTGACCGACCGCTTGGGCCCCGAGCGGATGCAGTGGCTGGCAGCGCGCATTGCCGAGCATCCGCGATTCCCGCTGGCCCTCGCGCACATGTTCTACAATGGCTTGCTGGGCGCGCCACTGCTCAAGGCTCCGGCGAACACCGCCGACCCGCAATTTCGCGCCAAGGCGCGCGCATTCTTCACACAAGAACAGCACCTCGAGAAATTGGCCGCGGTCGCGCGAAGCAATTCCCTCAAACTCAAGCCATTGATGAAGGCCCTGTTGTTGTCGAGCGACTTCCGCGTCGAGGCCAACACGCGGGACCTCGACTCCGGCTCGGCCGAGGCCCAGGCGCTGCTCCAGGTCGGGGGCGGACTGTTGCTGAAACCCGAAGTGCTCGACGCCAAGATCGAGGCGGTCACTGGCGTTGCCTGGCACCATAATCGGGTCCTCACAAATCAGCGCAGCTTGCTCGACGGGACCCTACTGAAGGATCTCTTCGGCGGCATTGACAGCCGTACGGTCACGGTCCGCGGACGCGACCCGTTGCCGATTCGGGCCCAGGTCGCACGGCGAATGGGTCACGAGACTGCGTGCATCCTTGTGCCGCAGGAATTCTCAATCGTCACAGCCTCGCAACGACGTTTCTTCAGCGAGGTCGCAGCGACCGACAATCCGCTCGATGCGAGCGGCAATGTCGTCAATGGCGCCGTCGACCAACGGGTGCGCCTTCAGATCGAGAAGCTGCACCGGCTGCTGTGGGACGAAGAAGAGCTTGACCCCATTGAGGTCGAGGCCAGCCACGAGCTCTTGGTCGATGCCATTCGCCGGATGCGCAGCGCCCCCACCACCGAATTGCCGATTTCGTCGAACCTGCTCAATTGTGCGGCCACTGGCACGCGCGAACTCGTTTCGACGCCGTACCCGAGCCCACCAGACACTGTCGACATCAACGGCGTCCTCCACACGAAAGTCTCATTCGATAACGGATTCACGATTCGCGCGTGGATTGCCGTCGTCAGCGCGCTGCTGTCCGACGAGCGTTTCATCTTCGCCGACTAGGTCCTCTGACTCTTCTTCGTTGCCAGTGATTCCTCCGGAGAGGTTCCCATGCGACTCGATTCTCTTTCTCGGCGGTCGTTCCTGCGAACGTCGACGCTGACGTCGGCCGCGCTGCTTTTGGGCCAACCTGGTCGGTCGCAGCAGTGCAACTTTGCGCCGCCCTTCCTGATCACCATTGGAGCGCCCGGGGGTTGGGACACGACGACCACCGTCGACCCGCACGGGGTCGGGGAGTTCTCGCCGTATTCGCCCTCTGACATCATCTCGGTCGGCGGCTTGCGCGTGGCGCCGTTTGATGCGCTGGCGCCGGTGAAGCCCTACATGGTCCGCCGCTTTCTCCGCGATGAGACCGGCGCGATCGTCCGTGTCGCCAACGTCAACCAAACGAGACAGGTCGACTTCTTCGCCGAGAATGCCAGCACCATTCGCGTACTGAATGGTGTCGACAACAACACCGTCGGTCACGCGACTGGCGCGCACTACTCGTTCACTGGCCACCTCCGCGA
>CAJBHN010001078.1 GCA_903952805.1 uncultured Myxococcales bacterium
CGTGTGGGTGGGTGAGTAGAGGTTCTTCAGCGGGGCCTTGCCCTCGATGTGGACCGAGAGGGTGAAGTCCTCGATCGTCGACGTCGCCCGCTGATCAGTCTTCATCGGGTAGGTGTAGCGGTAGAGGCCGCCGTCGTAGTCGACGAGGTTGGAGTAGGTCAGCTCGATGCGCTGACGGCCGTTGGGCGGGATCGGAAAGACCTTGATCTCGACCAGCTCGCTGTCGACGTATTCGATGAGGCCGGGGTCGCGGGCCCGACGCACAATGGACTCGTAGATCTGCCGGGCCTGCTGCCGTTCCATGACTTTGCCGACCTCGCGCTTGCCGTTCATCCACAACGCGAGTTCGTCGATGGTGGCCCCTTTGGGCACCGGAAAGAGGAAGGTGGCCTCGAGCTGGCGGCCGGTGGGATTGCTGAAGGTCATGTCGACGTGGGTGGTTGCGCCCCGCTCCTTCACCTTCACATCGACCCGGTGGTTGACGAGGGACAGGGGCGGGACGCCCGGATCGGTGGGGACCAGGAGGCCAATCGCCCGGGCCGGCAGGGCCAACGAGAACAGGCCGATGGCAACGACGGCGAGGCAGGTGCGGATGCGCATGGAGAAGCCCTCAGCCCCACACTACGCCGACTCCGACGGGTGGGGCTGAGGGCTCTAACGGACGGCGCGGTCGTTCGATCTGGGCGCTGTCAGAAGGTGGTGGGCAGGAGGTTCCCCGCAGCCGTGACCGCGCAGGCGGTGGTGGTCAAGTTCGTGCTCGGGCACGTGCCGTCGCAGCTCCGAAAAACGACGTCGACATCCAGGAGGACATTGAACCCGTCGCGGCTAAGGACCTCGCTACACACTTCGGTCGTGCACGTGGCGTCGCCCACCTGCAGACCACCGCCGCAGCCCACTGGCCGCGAGAACAGCGCAATCAGGGTGCCGTTGATTTTGTCAGCGGTCACGGCGTTCGAAGCAATCTTCGTCGACGACACTGCATTGCTGGCGAGGTCTGCGTTCCCGACGGAGAGGTCGAAAATCTGCGTCGACCCGACGGCGCCGGTCGCGAGCTTGACGGACGTGATGGCGCCACCCTGAATGTCGGCATTTGCCACGGAGCCGTCGACGATCTTGCTGCTGTCCACGCTGTTGCTGGCCAGCTTCACGAGGCTGACGACGCCATCGACGATCTTGCTGCTATCCACGCTGTTGCTGGCCAGCTTCGCCAACGACACCGCGCCATCGACGATCTTGCTGCCGTCGACGCTGTTGGCCGCCATCTTCGCCAACGACACGGCGCCGTCGACAATCTTGCTGCCGTCGACGCTGTTGGCCGCCATCTTCGCCAACGAGACCGCGGCGGCGGCGATGCGGTCGGCCGTGACCCCGTTGGGGGCGATGCTGAAGGCCGTGCCCGCCAACGCCAAGCCGCCGTTGGCTCCGGCGGTGAACTGAAACGACGACGGCGACTGCCCACCAAGGCGATCGGCGCTGTCGGCGACGACGGCGCGGGCGGCGACCTCGGCGTTTTTGGCCAGCAGGGCGAATGGCACCGCCCGGATGGCGGCCCGAGGCTCCAGGACGTCACCGTTGATGGTCACCTGCAAAAAGAGGTCATCGCGGGCCAGGACGGTGTCATCGAGGGGCTCGATGCTGCCAAGGTCGTGCACGAGGTCACCGCCGATGACGACGATGGAGGCGGCGTTCTCGCTCCACAGCTCGGTGCCACCGGTGCGCGTGGCGAAGAGTTGGAACGTGGCCGAGACGGTGCCGCTGAAGAGGCCAGCATCGTTTTCGACGCGGGCGGCGTAGCTGACGACGTCGGGAACCGCGTGGGCGGCACCGGCAACAAGCAAACTAAGGGCGGTGGCGAGGACGGGGAACTTCACGGGGAACTCCTGAACAACTGGGTGATGATTGGGTGGTGGGGTCGTGGGGTGGTCAGTGCGTCGTGACGACGAAGGTCCGACCGCTCATGGCGACGGGCTGGATGGCCTGCAGCCGCGACGACGCCACGAAGGCGTCGCCTGACGCGGTGGCGTTGCTGGCGCCGATGGTCTGCTCAGTGATGCGAGGGGTGAGATCGAGGGGCTCCCCTTCGCCTTCGCCTTCGCCCTCGCCCTCGCCTTCGCCTTCGCCCTCGCCTTCGCCTTCGCCCTCGCCTTCGCCTTCGCCCTCGCCCTCGCC
>CAJBHN010001079.1 GCA_903952805.1 uncultured Myxococcales bacterium
CCCGACCCCGCCAGCAGCACACCCGTCCCGCCAGCAGCAAACCCGTCCCTCCAGCAGCACACCCGTCCCACCAGCAGCACACCCGTCCCACCAGCAGCACACCCGACCCCGCCAGCAGCACACCCGTCCCGCCAGCAGCACACCCGTCCCGCCGGCGTGCCCGACACCTCGTCCGCCATGACCATCAACCGCTTCTGCTCGTCGGGGCTCAATGCCGTCGCCGACGTCGCCAAGGCCATCGCGGTCGGCGAGATCGACGTCGGCGTGGCCGGCGGCGTTGAGAGCATGTCGATGGTGCCCATGGGGGGCCACCGTCCCAGCGCCAACCCGGTGCTGATGGAGACCAACCCCGCTGCGTACACCCCCATGGGCATCACCGCCGAAAATGTGGCGCAGCGCTTCAGCGTCTCGCGCGCCGACCAGGACGCGTTCGCCGTTCAGAGCCACCAGCGGGCCCTGGCTGCCATCGAGGGTGGCAAGTTCAAGGGTGAGATTGCACCGATTGAAGTCGACGTGTTCCTCGACGACGGCAGCAAAAAACGCGTGACCTTTGACACCGACGAGGGTCCTCGCAAGGACACCTCATTGGAAGGTCTGAGCAAGCTGAAGCCAGCGTTTGACGCCAAGGGCTCAGTCACCGCCGGCAATGCCTCACAGGTCTCAGACGGCGCCGCTGCGGTCGTCCTTGTCGAGATGGAGCTCGCCAAGAAGCTCGGTCTGACCATCCTGGGCAAGTTCACCGCCTTCGCCACTGCGGGCGTCGACCCCAGCATCATGGGCATCGGGCCCGTCCCCGCCATTCGCAAGCTGTTGACCAAGCAGAACCTCAAGACCAGCGACGTCGACGTCTTCGAACTCAACGAAGCCTTCGCCAGCCAGGCCTTGTATTGCATCCGCGAGTTGGGGCTCGACAGCGCCAAGGTGAACCCCAACGGCGGCGCCATCGCCCTCGGTCATCCGCTCGGCTGCACCGGTGCCCGGCAGGTCGCCACCATCCTCGCCGAAATGAACCGTACCGACGCCAAGCGCGGCGTGATCGCCATGTGCATTGGCGGCGGCATGGGCGCTGCGGGCCTCATCGAACGCGCGTGACCGGGCACGCCGTCCGCTCCCTCGCTGTGGTTGGCGGTGCGCTGGCGCTGCTGGCCTCCTGCGGCGACGACGATGCGCCGGGCTTCGGCATCTGCGAACCCGGCATCGTTGAGGTGGTTTCGTTTACGCCGGGCGTTGGCGCTGGTTTCGGCGCCGATCGCCTGCCCGATATTGTTCAAGGCCCACCTGACGGCGGTAAGACATCGGAGGGTTCCCTCAGCGTCCTCAGCCTGGGCATCGGCGGCGAACTCGTCGTGCGCCTTGGCTGCGAGGTCACAGACGGTGACGGCGTCGACTTTGTCGTCGCCGAGAACCCGTTCCTGGTGGGTGCCACCGGCGCCGCTTTCGTCGAACCCGCCGAAATCGCGGTGTCCATCGATGGCGCTGACTTCAAGGTCTTTCCCTGCACTCCGCCCACCAGCACCGTGGCCGACGACGACGGGGTTGACGGCTGCGCCGGCCTTTCCCCCGTGACCGCCAATGCCGACAACGGCCTCGCTGGCGTCTTCCCCGACGGGGGCGGCGACGGCTTCGACCTTGGCACCATCGGCGTGGACCGCGCGGTCTTTATGCGCGTTCACGACCGCAGCAGCGGCGGCTCGGCAAACAACGCCGGCTTCGACCTCGACGCGATCACGGTGCGCTCCTACTGACCGATCAACGCATCACCGTGCCCCCTGGTGCCGCGACCGGGGCTTCGTGATCACATCTCGCTTGGAATTTTCGACGTGAGCGTCGTTGTGTGCTCGGTCTGGCCACGAGGGC
>CAJBHN010001080.1 GCA_903952805.1 uncultured Myxococcales bacterium
CACGTTCGGCGTCACGTACCGTTCGGCGAAGCCTGCGTCGTCGCCCGACGCCGTGGTCGACCTCAAGGTCAGCGCCGACAAGACCTCGGTGAAGATGGGCGAGCCCGTGCGCCTGACCGCGGTCGTCAGCAACAAGACCCAGGTCGGTCAACCGATGACGTTGGCCCGCGTTGGCATCCCCGGTGGTTTGTCGTCGCAGGACTGGCAGCTCAAGAAGCTCCGCGAAGACGGCAAGATCGCGTTTTACGAAACCCGCGCACGCGAAGTGATCCTGTACTTCCGCGACCTCGCCCCCGGCGCCATCCACAGCATCCCGATCGACCTCGTCGCCCAGGTGCCCGGCAGCTACGAAGCCCCCGCATCGCAGGCGTACCTCTACTACACCGATGACCTCAAGACCTGGGCCGACCCCATTCACGTCGACGTCACGCGCTGACGGGCCGCTCCATGCGTGTCGGTTCGCCCTGGTCCATGACGGCCGTGTACCGCACCAACGTTCCAACTTGGTGATTGACTTGGGCGGGCATCGTCGTCGACGATGCCCGCCGTGAGACTTGGCATCGACTTCGGCACCACCCGCACCCTCGTCGCCTGTGTCGACCGTGGGAACTTTCCCGTCGTCTCGTTCACCGACGGCGCCGGCGACGTCCACGACCACATTCCCAGCGTGGCTGCCGCCGTCGACGGCCGCATCGTGTACGGCCACGACGCCCTTGCTGCCGCCGATGACGGCGCTCCCCTGTTGCGCTCGTTCAAGCGTCTGCTGGCGGCCCCCGACGTCAACGGCAACTTGCCGGTGCACATTGGCGACGTCACCGTGCCCCTCCTCGAGCTGCTGACGGGATTTCTGACGGCGGTGCGCGACGCCCTGTGGTCGTCATCGAACGCGCCGCGCAAGAAGGCTGACGTCGTGCTTGATGCCGTCGTTGCCGTCCCCGCCCATGCCCACGGCGCCCAGCGCTACCTCACCCTTGAGGCCTTTCGGCGCGCGGGTTTTCACGTCACCGCCATGATCCACGAGCCGTCGGCGGCGGGCTTTGAGTACACACATCGCCAACCAAAGACCGTCAGTGCCCGGCGCACCCGCGTCGTCGTGTATGACCTCGGCGGCGGCACCTTCGATGCGTCCCTCGTGCGCGTCGACGCTGCCCACCACGAGGTCCTCGCCACCGCAGGCCTCAACCGCACCGGCGGCGACGACTTCGACGAGGCCTTGCTGCGGTGTGCGCTGACGGTCGCCAAGCTTGACGAAGCGAGCTTGTCGCCGGCAGGTCGTCTGCGCTTGCTCGACCGTTGTCGCGAGGCCAAGGAAAGGCTCACGCCCCAGGCCAAGCGCATGCCCATCGACCTGCACGATTGTGGCGTCGCCGGGGCCTTCATGCTGTCCAGCGTCGACGTGCCCGTCGACGCCTTTACCGCCGCCGTGGCACCGCTGGTGGACCAAACCATCGCCGCGATGGGACCTGTCGTTGGCGCTCTGGACGACAAAGATGCTCTGACTGAGATTGCCGGCATCTACCTGGTCGGCGGTCAAAGTGGTTTGCCGCTGGTGCCTCGCCTGCTCAAGGAGCGCTTTGGTCGGCGGGTGCATCGGTCCCCCTATCCCGCCGCCTCGGTGGCCATGGGCCTGGCCATCGCTGCCAGCGACGAACTCGGTTTCTCGTTGAGCGATCGGTTCTCACGCTGCTTCGGTGTGTTTCGCGAGGGCAACGCCGGCCAGCGCCTGCGCTTCGACCCGATCTTCATTCCGTCGACGACGTTGCCGCACCACGGCAGCGCCATTGAGATCGTCCGCCGGTACCGGGCTGTGCACAACGTTGGCCACTTCCGGTTCGTTGAATGCACCCGCCTTGATGACGGTGGCGATCTCAGCGGCGACGTCGTCCCCTTTGGCGACGTCGTCTTCGCCTTCGACCCGGCCTTGCGCGCGCACAAAACGCCCGCGTCGGTCCCCGTGGTGCGAGTGGGCGGCGGTCCCGAAATCGAGGAGCGCTACAGCATCGATGACAACGGGGTCGTCTCCGTCGTCATTGCCGACGTCGCCGCCGGCTACAGCCGCCGCTTCGCTCTTGGCGGCGCCACCACCTGAAGCCCGTGCTCAGGGTCTGATCCCAGAGCTCTTTGATCTTCGCCCACGCAGTCGGCTCGCTCAA
>CAJBHN010001081.1 GCA_903952805.1 uncultured Myxococcales bacterium
GATGCTGAAGATGAAGAAGATCGACGTCGCCGCCATCGAGGCGGCGCGCCGCGGCTGAGATTCGTTTGTGCAGGCGCTGGCCAAGACGAGGAGGACGATGACCACAGCACCCTTCAGCCTTCTCCTTGGCACACCCCACTATGGCTGGTTGCCCATCACCATCGTCGCCGGGGACCAACGGTTCGAGTTGCAGGCCTCAAACGTTCTCAACGACCCCCTGACTGAACTCGCGGTTGCTGCCGTTTCACTGGCCAACGACGAGGTCGTCAACGCGGTCGTCAGCGTCTGGGAGGAACCGGGGACCTTCGAGCTGCGATTCACGAGCGAATCCACGAAAGCGGTCACCATCGAGATTCGAGAGACGAGCGCTTGGCCAGGGAAAGCAACCCGACTGAACGCATCCCGTTTTATCGGCGAGTGTGATCGAGGCCAGGTCGCCAGCGCCCTCATTGGCGTCCTCCGGGTCCTCGAATCCCGAACACCGCGCACGGGCCTCATCGAAGGATGGGGGACGTTTCCCTCCACGGAGCTGCGACGGGTTTCCCCAGCGCCCGGGGCGCACCGCCTCTTTCTTGCTCCGTGGCGCGCGGTGCACGGGCCGGAGCGCGCCAACGATGAGCTGCGCGCCGAGGTCGGTCCGAGGCACCCCCTCTTCAACGTCCCCGTCTCCGTCGCGGCATGGCACGCTGACGACGACCATTACCTCTTCGAGCTCGGCAGCGGCCCCGACGCCTTCGCCGTGGTTCATCTCACCTGGTCCGGCCAGCGCGACAAGAATCCGGAGTGGCCCGCCACCGAGTTCTTCGCCTCATGGGACGACTGGGTCGACCGCCGTATGATCCCCGACAGCACGGCCCGAGCGCGATGAAGCTCGCCTGATTGCCCAGATGAGACAACCAGGCGCTGCACGCCAAAGACCTGAAATGTTGAAACTATTCGACCAACTCGCGGTCAAATTCACGACACGGTGGGGAAATGATTGACGCCAGCGCACAGCCCGCTCACAAACACATTGTCGCGGTGACCAATTGGGCCCGGAAGATTCGTGCCGAGCTTCAGCCCCTCCTCGATGCCCACGGCGACCGCGTCCACTTCCGCCCGTCGTCGAACGGCATCGCCATGGTCGGCCTGCTGCCCTCCCGTCCCCAGCGGGGAAGAACAGGGATTCGCAACCCGCAGGCACTGGCGGCCAATTTCGAAGCGGAATTCGCCACCTACTGCAGCGACATCAACCAGGGGAGGGACACGCCGGAGAAGGCGCTGCAATCGTTCCTCATCCGCACATCCCAGACCCATCAACAGCGCCTGGTGCCCTTGAACGACGCTTCGCGGGCGACGCAAACGGCCGTCGAGCTCCTCTTTGTCACCGACGAGATTGCCCTGCCCGACGGCAACGGCGGCCGCGTCGTCTGCGACCTGCTCGCCTTGCGGGTGGACGGCGACCGCATGGTCCCCGTCGCCATCGAGCTCAAGAGCGCCCGAGAGATGGCGAGACTCGTTGAACAGGTGGGCGCCTACGCCAACAGCATCGACGACAACGCCGACGCCTTCGCCGACCTGTTCGCGGCGCTCCTCGGCAGGCCCGTCGCCTTCACCGGCCCATGCGAGCGGTGGATCGTTTGGCCGACCGCGGGCGCGACCGCCGACCCCAGGGAGCCCGCATTCGCCTCCCACCACATCCGCCTCGTCGGCTACACGCCCAGCGGGGACGACTTCGCCTTCCGCGTCGGAGCAGCGCCGTGACGTCACGTCCATCAGCCACCGAGCTTCATTCCGGGGGTTGGGGCCTCTCCATCGAAGCGGATACGAAACGTGCGCAGGCTATTGCCACGGCACAGAAGGGCAGCGCGACCATGGGACACCCATTACCCGTGTCAAGACAGCGTCAAGGGCTCGTGCGGCGGCTCGCTTTTTCATTCGTTGTTTCGGTTACTTGCGGATGCAGAACCCAGATTTCCGAGACGCGAACGGTCCCTCATTTCCCCGACGCGGTCGCCTGTGCATCTCCAAATCCAGAACGTCCTGAAGGCCTCACCAAAACGGATATCCTCTCGCTGGTTCGACGAGACTGGAGTGCGCTCAAGGCATGCTGCCGCGGGAAGGCCAAGAACGCCTATATGCACTGGGTCATCACGTGTGACGGTTCAGTCAAAGACGTCTTCATCGGCACCGACGTCCTCCGCGGGACCCCCGAGGGGGCGTGTCTCAGCGACATTGTCGGCTCATGGCGATACCCGACGCAGTCCGGTCCGGCAGCGCTGCCTGTGCAAGTTCCGATAGCGTGCGACCCGTGAGGCGCGAGCGGCTCCGCAAGGGCTTCAGGCGCGCACGGCGGTCACGAGGAACACCGAGTAGGGGCGACCGTCGCGCGACACCGTGCACGCCGTCGTGAAGTGGGGCGCCAGAAAGCCTGCGTCGACCAACAAGGCGCCGATGGCGTCGCGATCGAAGCCCGTGTGAAAGACACCCTCGACGCCAGGCGGATGGAAGGTGCCGTCTTCGGTGTCGAGGTCCGCCAACGCCAGCCGCCCGCCGGGCACCAGATGGGCGTGGAGGGTTCGCAGCAGCGCCCCCGTGTCCTCGATGTGGTGCATGGCCATGGCGCTGATGACGAGGTCAACCTGCCGCCCCAGCGGACGCTCCAGGATGTTCTGACACACCACCTCAACCTTGCCCGCGAGCTCGGGCTTCTCCACCAGCTTCGCCAGCATCGCCTCCGAAATGTCGACGGCGACGACGTGGGCGACGTGGGGGGCAATCTTGGCGCACAGCAGGCCGGTCCCGGCCCCGAAGTCGAGGACCCGGGTCTCAGGCCCCATGGGCACCGTCGCCAGCATGGCCGCGGTGACCCCTTCGGAAATCTGCTGGGGAACGGGACGCTGGTCGTAATCGGCAGCACGATCTTTGAAGAGGTCAGTCATGGGGCGGAACATGCCGACTGGAGCAGGCACGCGCCATCACCTTGCACACATTCGTCCCCGTCGCTACCCACGGCGCCACCGGGTTCAACGTCCTCGACTGGGCCGAAGACGCGCTCGAACTCGATTCCTTCGTCAGTGGGAAACGGCTCCGCGCCCTGTTTCGGCCAGCCGGCAAGGGTCCAGAGGCTGCGATTCGAGTGGACGGCCTCGCAAGCACGATTCGATATCGACAGTCCCCACGCTGATTCACCGGGGACGACATCGCGTTTTGAGTCCATGCGCCTCGTCAACTGAGCGGCGAGGACCGGGCCGACCACTGTCCGAGCAACGCATCTTCCCGTAGAGTATCGCCATGGAAAGCAGCTCAATTTTTCTCATGTGCCCTGGCTGCGCGGCGGCCACGTTGCTGGACCATCAC
>CAJBHN010001082.1 GCA_903952805.1 uncultured Myxococcales bacterium
CCAGCATCGCCACCGCCAACGTGGAAGCATCCGTCGACTCCGACGCAGCCACGGTGGCGGCTGCCGACCTCAAGCCGCGCCGCTCCCCCGAGGTCGCAACGGGAGCTGGAGCGGCCCCCTCACAGCCGCCGACACCCGCTCGGACGACGTCGATGACCTCTGGCGAGGGTACTCCCATCCGCGACGCGACCGCCCCCTCAGCGCGCCAGCGGCCTCTCGTGGCGCCACCCGCACGCCGCTCCCTGGCAGGCCAGCTGCTGCGCCACAGCCTCGTCACCCCCGAAAAACGCACGCTGAAGCGCATCGATACATTGCGCCAGTCGTTGCTGGCCATGGCGGACGACGTGGCTGGTGTCGACCTCAGCGCCGTCGGCGCCCGCATCTACGACCACCTCCGTCAGGACCGGGGCCTCAGCGCAGCCGTCTCCGACGAAGGCTTCGTGACGCTCGCGGAGCAGCTGCTGCAGCGCGCCACGCTGGGCCAGACGGCGGCCAGCGTGGTCGGTGATTTCCTGCGCGGGGCTGGCGGTATCGAGCGCGGCAGGGCCACGCCCGAGAGGGTCAAGGCCGCCCTGGCCGCCCTGTGCGACGCCCTCTACGACCTCGACCGTCCCGCTGCCCCCATCCCCTCGCTCGTGCGCGATCTGCAGGTTGAAAAGCGCGACGGCGGCCTGCAGCTGGTTGCCGTCTTGCGGCAGCACGCCGACGACGACGACGCGCTGGTGGCCCTGCGCCGCGAACTCGACCGCACCGGCTACAGCGACATTGACGTCCGCGTCCACCGCCTGCTTCCTTCTCCCCCGACCACGCGCTGACGCGCCGTCGCACGCCGATGGACACCACCGACCTCGACCCACTGGCCCACCATGGCGACGTCGTCGTCGACGCATCTACTGATGCCGGTGGCTTTTATTGTGAGCATTGCTTCTACGTCGCCCACGTCGTGGCCCGCCCAGACACGGTCGTCGGCTTCCTGCATGTGCCCCCACAACGGAGCGACACCACCCAACAGCGCCGACACCGCCACACCCGCCTCGTGGTGGCGGCAGCACTCCGGGGGCTCTTGAACGAACTGGCGGGCGACGTCGACGTGCTGCTCACGGGCTTTGAGCCCTGGGGCGAGGTCACGCGCAACCCGAGCGGCGACTTTGTCGGTCATGTCGGCAATCTCGACGCCGCCATGACGGTCGTTGGGGCCAGTGGTCGCGGACGTCCCAGACGGACCAACAACGACGGCTGGACGGCGCGTGACTACCGCGTCGACGGACGCCGGGTCTCGCTGTGGCCACACGTGTTGCCCGTCGACGACGGGGCCATCGACGGCGGGCCTCGCTCGGTGCAGGCGGGAATCGCTGCCTGTCGCCCACATGTGGTGCTGTCGCTGGGCGTCCACCGCCGCACGGACCGCCATCGCGTGGAACACATCGCCAGCGACCGTCACCTGCGACGGAGCGCAGCGGGTTTTGCCCACGACGTCAGCGCTCCGGCCGGCCACACCCTGCCGGCCAATGACGCCCTGGCCCGGGCCGTCGTCAGCGGCTGGC
>CAJBHN010001083.1 GCA_903952805.1 uncultured Myxococcales bacterium
CTCCTTCGCCTTCTCCTTCGCCTTCGCCCTCGCCGCCAACGCAGACGCCGTCGACGCAGGCCACGCCGACCGGGCAGTCGCCTTCGGCCTCGCAGCCGATGGCGAGGGGCAATGCTGGGCAAGCCGCTGCACCAAGGACCGAAACGGCAAGGCACAGCAGGGCAAGAGACAGGCGCATACCCAAGCGTAGCGCGATTGATGGAGTCGACACAGTCCAGCCCCCATCGCGTCGACGCTCGCCAGCGCGGCTCTCCCCGCCCTGGTGATGGACACTGGCTGTGGTGGGGTGTGGTGGGGCACCCCAAAGGCCGCATCGACGTGGCGACGGAGGGCGGGGTGATGCAGGGGGAGGGGCGACGAGAGGCCGACGGCCGCGATGTCCGGCTGGCCTGCACGCGGTCGCCGTCGCCAATCTTCCATGACCGGCAGGGCCACCGCGCTGTCTTGCGGCCGACGTTGCCATCGGCCATGGCATCGGCATGGTTGACGACGACGACACCACCGGCCCTCCGTCGGCTCACCCCACCACCAGCGATGGCTTTGCGCACAAGCTGGAGCACACCCTGGCGTTTCTGGAGTCGCTGGCCAGCGATCATGCTCAGCTCGTCGACGTCGACATTGCCACCCGCATCCGGCTGCAGACCTTGTGCGGCCAGGTGGCCAAGCCCGACATGAAGGCGCGCAAAAAGCTGCAGAAGGCCCAGGCGATGGCCGAGCGGGGGGCCCGTCGCGTCGCCGACCTGGGCTTGCGGCAGGACGCAGGCATCCAGAAGCTGCGGCAGGAGCCGGTCTTCATCACGCCGCCGCTGTTGATGTCGGGCCCGGCCATCAACGACGCGGTCGACGACGGCCGCGCCGACATCGACGATGCCCGTGGCGACCTGATCGAATTGGTCGACGGCGCTGACGTCGCCGGCGCTGATGTCGACGGCGCTGACGTCGACGATGGTGACGACCAGGGGAATGGGCCAGGACCAGCGCGGCATCTGCACGATGCCCGGGTCTGCTACGTGTGCAAGCAGCGCTACACCGGCTTGCATCACTTCTACGACCAGCTCTGCGTGCCGTGTGGCGACGAGAACTTCGCCAAGCGCGAGCCCCGCTTCGACCTGCGGGGCAAGGTGGCGTTGCTGACCGGCGCCCGGGTGAAGATCGGGTATCACGCCGCCATCATGTTGCTGCGCAACGGCTGCCGCGTCGTCGTCACCACCCGATTCCCTGCCGACGCCGCCGCCCGCTTTGCCGCCGAAAAAGATGCGGCGGACTGGTTGCCACGCTTGTCGGTGTGGGGGCTCGACTTGCGGCACACGCCGTCGGTCGACGCCGTCGCGCGGCATTTGGCCAGCACGCTTGGGCGGCTGGACTTCATCATCCACAACGCCTGTCAGACCGTGCGCCGCCCTCCTGGCTTCTACGCCCACCTGATGGAGGCCGAGACCTCCCTGGCATCGTTGCCGGTGGCGGCGCGGCCGAGTCTGGAGGCCTGGCAAACGTTCGTCGACGAGGACCACAGCGCGAAGGGGGCGCTGTTGTCGGGGGTGGCCCGCTCAGCGGCCCTCTCCCAGGTGGGGCACGACGTCGACAGCCGGGGATTGTTGGGGGCCATGTCTGAATCTACTCTGCAGTCGATATTCCCGGTCGGGCTCCTCGACGCCGACCTGCAGCAGATTGACCTGCGCCAACACAACTCGTGGCGCAGCACGCTGGGGGATGTGCCGGTCGTCGAGCTGCTCGAGGTGATGTTGGTCAATGCGGCGGCGCCCTTTGTGTTGACGAGCAAGCTGTTGCCGTTGTTGAAGCACGACAACGTCGGGCGGGATCGGCATGTGGTCAACGTGTCGGCGATGGAGGGGCAGTTTTATCGACGTCGCAAGACCGAGAAGCATCCCCACACCAACATGGCCAAGGCGGCCCTCAACATGATGACGCGCACCAGCGCGCAGGAATGTGCGCCCCACGGCATCTGGATGAACGCCGTCGACACGGGGTGGATCACCGACGAGGACCCGGCGCAGATCGCCGCCCGCAAGGCCGTCGACCACGCCTTCAGCCCGCCGTTGGACATCGTCGACGGCGCCGCCCGCATCGTCGACCCCATCTTTGCGGGGCTTGGCAGTGGCACCCATGCCTGGGGCATTTTCTTCAAGAACTACCGGGCCGCTCCCTGGTGATTGGTCGGGACGCCGTCAGGGCAGGCGTCGCTCGTCGAGCAGGGACAGGGGGGCTGCGATGCCTGCGAGGGCGTGCTCGACCCACTGCAGGACATCGTCGCCGCGCAGGGGCAGGGCCCGCATCTCGTCGAGGCTGAAGAAGCGGGCCTCGAGGGTGTGCTCGTCGGCGATGCTCTTGGGCGGGGTGTCGTCGAGCTCGCGGGCCAGGTAGATGACGCGCATGCGGGCCGAGCCGGGCAGGGGGCGGTGTTCGATGCCGAGGATGCCCTCGAGCACGACGTCGACGCCGGCTTCTTCGCGGGTCTCTCGGAGGGCGGCGTCGGCGAAGGTCTCGCCGGGGTCTTTACGGCCCGCGGGCAGGTACCAGAGTTGCCCATGCTTGCGCTCATGCACCAGCAGCGCCCGCCGGCCGCGGCGGACGACGACGAGGGAGAAGCCGTGGGTGGCGATGGGGTCTCTGGCCATGATGCGCGCGACGCTAGCATAAGCTGCCGCGCACCAGCTTGCGTGCCTTTTCGGCAGCCCCAACGAGCAACGTGCCAGCCGGTGCTGCTTGGGGTCGCGTCGAGGGTCGGTGCGGGCTCACGTCGTCGACGATGACCAGCGCCGTCGCGTCCGCGGCGTCAGCAGCAGCAGCTGCAGCGCACCCAGCACGCCCAAAGACCCGCGGCCTTGCTGGCACCCTGGTCCTTCGTCTTCTCCTTCGCCCTCGCCTTCGCCTTCGCCCTCGCCTTCGCCTTCGCCTTCGCCTTCGCCTTCGCCCTCGCCCTCGCCTTCGCCCTCGCCCTCGCCTTCGCCCTCGCCTTCGCCCTCGCCGGGCAGCGTGCCTGTGCCGTAGATGGATTGGACGCCGGCGATGTCATCTGCTTGCAAGTGGCGTCGTTCGTCGCCGGTGCCGCTCTGGGTGGTGGCGAACATGATGGCGCCGTCGACGTCGGAGTGGTTGAGGCCGACGCAATGACCGAGCTCATGGAGGAAGGTGTGCTCGACGTCGTTTTCGCCGTCGGTGGCGCCGGTGGCGGCGCCGGTCCAGTCAATGGTTCCAAACAGGTTGCGTTGATAGATGCGGATGTCGCAGTCGACGATGGCGCCGCCAGCGGTGGTGGTGCGGGCCACGGCGAGGGCGCTGCTGAGGGTGGTGCCGCCGCGGTGGGAGATGTTGTGGTCGTCGTTGCCGCCGCCGAAGTCGTTGGTGTCGGCGAGCCCGCCGAATCGCAGTTGGATCGGGGCGCCGCCTTCGCGACCCCACGTCGCCAGGGCGCCGCGAAAGCGGTCTTGCACGAGGGCCGCGTCGACGATGTCGTCGAAGCCCGGCGCGTGCAGCGTGAAGAGCTCGTCGACGGGAGCGTCGCCGCCCCAGCCGACCCCATCGGTGTCAAACAGGGGGCGCAGCAGCGGCGCGGGCCTTGTGGGTGGCAGCAGAGGCGTGGGGTCCAGCAGGCTGCGAGCGATGGCGTCGACCGCGTCGCTGCTGGCTTCGCTGTCGCGGCCGTCGATGACGACGGCACCGTGGGGGCCGCCGACGATGGCGTAGTCGCCGCTGTCGTTGGCGTTGTCGTTGGCGTCGTGGTCGGCGCGGGCGACAAAGAGCACCATCGTGGTCCCCGCCTGCATGACGGGCTCATCTTCCACCGTCACGGCGATGGCGCCCTGGCTGCCGCCAGCGGTGGTGACGACGATGACGTCGGCGGCGACAGCGCCGGCGATGACCTCGCGCACCACGACGGTGTGGCGGCTGTGCAGGTCGAGGGCATCGTCGCGGTCGACGACCACGGTGTCGATGATGTCAGCCACGACGACGGCGTCGGCGGCGCCGTGCAGGTCCGCTCGCGAGATGGGGGCGAGGTGGGCGTGCACCTCGGTGCCGACGCCGACGCTGATGACGGTGAGCCCGATGCGGGCGATGCGGGCGATGCGGGGCTGGGCCATGGGCTGCTCGGGGGCGACAATGTGGTCAGAATGACACGATGCGCCGACGACAACGCCACGCTGACGGAGCCTACGTGGGTCAGCTCACCCGTGCATCTCTGGCCAGAAAGACCGTGGTCAGGTGAGGCATGCCCGACCTGTGCATGCGAAAGGACAAGGAACTCGATCGTCGGCCTCATAGTCTTGGCGAGTCTGTTCATATTGAACAAAGAGCGTGACCTGAATGAACACATCCCCTGTCGACGACGCGGTGCGCAGCGGTGTGCAGTCGGCATGCGGGATGCACAGTCGCTGGCATGAGCCAACCACAGCGACTTCCCCACCTCGTCGACCCCTTCACGCCCGACCCCCGCCTGCTGGTGCGCTGGTTTGTCCAGTACAACCCGATGTTCACCGCCAGCGCCTTGTGC
>CAJBHN010001084.1 GCA_903952805.1 uncultured Myxococcales bacterium
CAGCAGACCTGACGCAAGCGCATGAGGGCCGCAAGGATTGGTGCACGCGCCCGGGCGCGCGTATGGACCTGCAGGGCCTTTTGGACGTCGCTGCGCACTTCGGCGAGGACGCGCAGGTAAAGCGCACGCTGCTCCGGCGACATGTCCGCCCGCAGGATCGTCTCGATCTTCGGCGGCAAGTCCTTGGCGACGTCTTCCTTTTTGCGGCGCAGAATGACCGGTCGCGTCCGACGACGCAGCTCCTCGAGACGCCCGGGGTCTCCCTTGGCGATGGGACGACCGTAACGACGCTCAAACGACCGTTCCGAACCCAACAACCCTGGGGCCACCAGGTCAAGAATCGACCAGAGCTCCTCCACCCGGTTCTCAATGGGCGTACCCGTCAGCGCCATACGCTGATCGCAGCCCACGAGACGAGCAGCCTTCCAGGCCTCCGTCGACGAATTCTTCACATTTTGGGCTTCGTCGAGCATCAAATAGCGAAAGCTGATGTTCTTCAGACTGCCCTCGACGTCACGACGCAGCAGCGCATACGACGTGACAACGACGTCGGCATCACGTGCCAGCTGCTCGGTGTCCTTGCGGTCGCGACCATGCCACTTGACGACGTTGAGCCCCGGGCAGTGCCGCCGGGCCTCCTGGACCCACACATCCAGCACCGACGTCGGCGCCACCACCAGCGACGGCTTGCTGCCATCCTCCTCTTTGGCCTTGGCAAGCAGGGTCATGGCCATCAGCGTTTTGCCGAGACCCATGTCGTCGGCGAGGATGCGACCAACGCCAAGTCGGTGCATCTGGCTCAACCAGGCAACGCCGTCGTGCTGGTAGGGGCGCAGGGTCGCCGTCAGCATCTTGGGCAATACCCGGTCGTTTTCGATGGGCTCGGCCAGAAACGATGCAATGCGGGCCTTGAGCTCCTCATCGTTGGTGTCGATGTCGACCTTGCCTTCGAGGCCGGCCACCAACAACGCCAGTTCGGCGGGACCGATTTCGCGACTCTGCGAGGCGTCCTTCAATTCAAGCTGATCCGCGATCAGTTCAAGGGCCGCACCGGCCTCAGGGCTGAAGCCAAGCACCGTGTCTTCGTCGACCAACAGCGAGTGACGACCGGCCATCACAGCCTTGATGATGTCGTCAAACTTGAGAGCCAGGTCGCGGGCTTCGTCGCCGATGTCGAGGCGCACATCGAGCAAGCCACGCTTGTCGCCCTTGGACATGGCCGACAGCTTGGGAATCGACGGCAGCCGCACGATGCGCGGCAGGGTGTCACGGTCGACTTTGATGAAGTCGGGAACGCCACTGCCGTCGGCAATCTTGACGAGCACATCAAGGCTGGACTCCCCCTGAGCCGCGAATCCCCGGTGGGATGCGGCCGCATGCAAGCCGATATCGAACATCGCCTGGCGGGCGACTTCTTCCTGCGTTGACGGCCTGGCGATGAGGAGAACCGAGCCTTCCTTCTCCATCTTCTTGGGAGGCAGGGCGATGGCGTGCACGGGCGGAACAGCGCCGCGGGCATTGACTTCGACCTCGTCGGCCACCCGGTTGCCGTCGTCGTCAAACGCCGACAGCTCCGTCACCAGATGCACCCGCAACTGAAATCCCGGGCCATCGTCGGCACGCGTCAACATGGCCCGCAGGACCAAACGCGGCTGGGGATCCGGCGTGCGGGCGACCTCGACGAGGTCGGCGACCTCAGCCCCCAGGCCAACGACAGACTCGAAGCCAGCGCGGCCTTCTTCGGTGCACAACCCGCGCAACAGCAGCGGCTCAGTCTCAAGCAACGTGCGCGCTTCGCCGGGCAACAGCGGCGGCGACACCCGAAACATCTTGAGCTGCTCATCCAGCAGGAACGCCTCGCGCTCGCCGAGAATCAGCGGCGTGACGATGGTGTTGCCGTCGGCGTCGACGGCCTCAAACACCAGGGCCGTACCGGCGTCGGTATCTTTCACGCGACCGGTGATGCGCGCCGGGCGCGGCACGACGGCGATGCTGCCCTTGCCCTCAACTTCGAGAGGCACGTCACCCGCAAAGGCCAAGAGACGACCGACCTGGGCCTTGGTGAGGGAGAAGCGACCTTTCTTGGCGTGGCTTGGCCCGGCCTCATGGAGAATTTCGACCGCGGCACGTTCGCGGGCCGACAGCGTCGTTTGTCCCGTGAGCAACGGTCGCGTTTCGGTGATGGACTCGCTGCGGGGCCCATCGTGCAAGCGAACAAACGTGCGCTCCGAGGTGAAAGCAGGCTCCTCCAACACGATGCGCAGACGCCGCAGCGACGTCTTGAGCGCGTCGGCGAGGTGAACCCAGGGCAGCGGCGCATACTTCATGTCGTGGTCTCTGGCTTCGTGGGGCGCGGACGTCGTCGGCGAACGGATGAACGCGCTGCCACATCACATTGACTTCGTAAATGGCCGGGTCCCTGTCAGAGACCCCGGTGTCTGAATGCCCGCAGGACTTGACCATTCAGGCGTTCTCCTGCCAGCGTGAGTGCGATGCGTGTGCGGGTATTGGGTTGTCATGGCGGC
>CAJBHN010001085.1 GCA_903952805.1 uncultured Myxococcales bacterium
CCAGGATGTCGGCCGCCTTCAACGGCTGGGATTCACGCTTGAGGTCCGCCTCATCATCAACAGATTCAATCTCGTTGGTGACCGCCTCGCCGTTCCCCCGGCTGTAGTCGAGGAAGTGCCAGGGCTGGCCCTTGCTGCCTCGTCGGTATTTCAAAATCTCCGACACGACGACGGGCCGACCGTTTTCTTCGTCGATGCTCAGCGCGTAGGTGATCAACCGTTGGGTCTTGGCGTCGGAACGAATCTTGATTTCGATTTCGATGGGACCGGTCTGCCCGCGTGAACGAACCTCCTGAAAGCCCCGGGCACCACCGAGTTTGCCCAATGCCGCCGTGACATTCGACGACATGGCCTCACGCAAAAAAGCGAAGACGGAAAACAGCGTGCTCTTGCCCGTGCCATTGGCGCCGACGAGAATGCAAAACTTCGGCAGGTCCGCGAAGGTCACATCGCGGAAAGCACGGAAATTCTTCAGGCGAATCGATTCAATCTTCATGGCAGCGCTTTCGTGGCGGCGACGATGCCTGCGTGCTGTGGGAGTTCGTCAACCAGAGGCGTCCAGGCCAGGCGAAGGTCGAACCCCAACGCCCGGGCGATGAGGAACATGGTCCGCGCGTTGACGCCAGTCTCTCTGCGCAGCCAGCGGCTGACCTGCCCGCCCAGGTGCTGCAGCGCACCGAGCAGGTCGGCTGGCAGTGGATTGCGCTCGTCACCATGGTTGCCTTGTCGCCAAAGTAGCACCGCTTGAGACTGCGCGGCCACCGGGTTGCAGTTCTGACGCTGAGGCTCACCCGCCTCAGACGCCCAAGACGTCGAAAATGGCAGCCTCATGGGGCTTGCCACGCCAGTCCTCGACGAGGAGCTGGAAAAGGACTTCAGTCTCGTCATCGAGGCCAAACTCGGCGATCTCTTCGGCTTGCTGTCGCGCCGCATCCATCCATGATTTTCGCATGGCTTTGAGCGCCACATGGTTGAGGTGGAACACCCGAATGGTTTCGGCAGCCCGCTGGGCGCTGGGCGCGTCATGGCGAACCTCGACCTCACCGTCGCCACGAAACCTGAGGAACGCCCGAGGGTTGTCGACATCAGGCTTCACCAGCACGCCCTGCACGTATGAGGCGACAATCTCCTTCTTGTCCTTGTGCTTGCCACAGCGGTCCTCATGGCTGCACGACCGGAAAAGGTTTGCCCAGACGAATCTCTGGCGGGGATCGCGGCCTCGCTGAACAAAATGCTCGATATGGGGATATCGACCCTCGTTCTCCAGGTCACACTCACAATAGGCGCACCGCTGGCCTTGAAGACGGTTCAACTGCCCAACAATGGCCGTCTTGTCGGCAAACGTCACAGCGCCCCAGTCTTGGGGCAACCGATACGTCGACAGGCATGCCGGCGGCGGAACGATCTTCCGGTTCAAAAAGCGCATTCCCTCTCCCCTGCAACTACGTTTTCCGGCCTTTTTTGAAGTCTTGGAGGCGCTTCAGCGATGTCGTGGCGACGATTGCCGGGTGTTGCGCTCCAAAGTGGTCCATGAGTTCGTTGCGCAACTGAATGGCCTTGGCGCCGTCTCCCTCGTTGTCTTCAATCAG
>CAJBHN010001086.1 GCA_903952805.1 uncultured Myxococcales bacterium
GCGCTCGGCGGTGACGGCGGCGTAGTAGGCCCGCATGACCGACAGCACGAGGGCCTGGCGGGCCTGGTCGAGGGCGAGCCGGGCTGCGCTTTGGCCATCCCAGGCATTGAGCAGGGCGGGATAGGCGCGAGGGTTGAAGAGGGGCAGGCTCAACGTCACCTGGCCCGACAGTTGGCTGGCGGGCTGCACGACGACGGGGGTGACGTCGGTATTTTTGATGTCGGCGGCGGCAGCTTCGAGTTCGAGTTGGCGGGCGCGAAAGTCGGCGGCTTGCGCGGGGTCGGTGGCGGCGTTGGCGGCGACGCCCATGACGTCGGCCAGGGTTTGAAACAGCAGGGACTGCTGATCGACCTGCTCGGGGTCGGCGAAGTTGGCGGTGCGGTCGCCGCAGTCGACGCCGCGCTCGCCGCCGGTGCACGTATGGGTGTAGGCCGCCCCGACCGACAAGGTTGGCAGCAGCAAGGCCCAGGCGCGGCGCAAGCTGGCGTCTTGCTGAACAACGCGTTGGGTCGCCAGGCGGGCGTCAGGGGCGTTGTCGAGGGCGGTGCGGATCACGTCTTGCAGGGTCAGGACCGGGACCTCGCCCTGCGGCTCCTTGAGCCCAAGCAGCCCCGAGGCGTCGACGCTGCTGGCGGCGCTGCCGACGTTGACGGTGCTTCGCGAGGCGTTGGTGCCTGAGGAAAAACCGGCGGTTTGGGCCGCAGCGCTCGGTGCTCCCAGCAGGGTTGCCAACAGGGCGAGGATGGCCGGCAGCGGGGTGCGGGCACTGCTGTCGACTTTGAGCAATGGCTTCACGACCCGAGAGATGGTATCCCCCGCGCGAGTTGGCAACGGGCGGTCGTCGTACTTCGACGTCGCTTGGTCGGCATCACGGACCGGCAGGAGCACAGGCATGGATACGTTCAAAGTTGGCGACAAAGCAGTGTACCCGGCGCACGGCGTGGCCGAGGTGGTCGCCATCGAGCGCAAGGAGATCTCCGGACACGAGATGGTCTTTTATGTGCTGAAGATTCTCGACAACGGCATGAAGGTCATGATCCCGACCTCCAACGTGAAAGCTGTTGGCATGCGTGAGATCATCTCGTCGGTGGAAGCCGAAGAGGTCTTCAAGATCCTGCGCAAGAAGGAAAAGGTCGTCGAGTCCACGACGTGGAATCGCCGCTATCGCGAGTACATGGAGAAGATCAAGACCGGCTCGGTCTTTGAGGTCGCCAAGGTGCTGCGGGACCTCTACCTCCTCAAGGGCGACAAGGACCTTTCGTTTGGCGAGCGCAAGATGCTCGACACCGCCCGCTCGCTGTTGGTGAAGGAAATCTCCATCGCCAAACAGATGTCTGAAGAAGAAGTCGAGACCGAATTCCGCACCATCTTCAAGTGCTGATGATGTCGTTGCCGTCGCCGTCGCGGTCATCCCCACGGGCATGACCATGACGTCGACCCCGGCCATGCCTGCGTCGGCCAGGTCGAACACGTGCCGGGCTCGCTGTCGTAGGCTTGCAGAACAGAACCGCTCGACCCGGTCGCGGTCGAACAACGAAGCCAGAGGGAGCGACGCATGCTGGGTTTGATCGTCATCACCGCTGACACCGGCGCCGGGCTCTTGCCGCATGCCTTGTTTGACGCCCTGCTCGGGGCTCCCCTGCTGGCTCGGGGCATCGCTGGCGGCTTGCCGACTGGCGAAGCGGTCACCGGCGTGTTGGTGGTCCCCGCCGACCTCGTCGACCGCGCCCGGGCCGAGGTCGTCGAGCGTTTCGGCTTTGACGAGATCGACCGCGTCGTCGCCGGTGGTCCAGACCGCAAGCGCGCCCTGCAGGCTGGTTTGGCGGCGCTGCCTGCCGACGTCGATTTCGTCATCGTCCAGGAAGGCGCCCGCGCTTTGTCGCCGTCAAAGCTGGCCGACGCCGTCGTGGCCGCCGCCAGAAACGCCGACGCCGCCATCGCCGCTGTCATCATCAAGGACGTCGTCGGCGCTGACGAGGGCGGCTCGCTGGTGGCGCTGGATGTGCGCCCCAGCTTGCGCGCCCTGCAGGGGCCGGCGGTCTACCGGGTGGCCACGTTGAAGGCGGCCCTGGAGACCGACGCGGCCGACGAGGTCGAAGCCGTCGCCCGCACTGGCGCCACCGTCGCCCTGGTTGACGGCGACGACGACAACCGGCTGCTGTCCAGCAGTGCCGATGTGTCGCGGGCCCTCGAGGTCTTTTCCCGCCGCGCCGCCGACTACGCGTTTGTCTATCCGAGCGACCTGCTGCCCGAGGACCCGCTGCAGGGGGCCCTCGATCCGTCGGAAGCGCGCTGACCGGTGTGACGATTGAAACGGCCACGCCGCGACGGGCGTGACCAAGCAGTTGAATCTGGACGAGGGTCTCATGCCGGCCGCCCCTGACAGCGCCAATGGTGATCACAGCCGTGGCCCCGACGACGAAGACCTCGATGAATTCGTTCGGGGCCAACAAGCCAGGCAGCGGGTGCACCCCGTGCGGGTGGTGTTGGCGGTGGCGTCGTTGCTGGCAGCGGCGTTCGTCTTGGTGCCCACCGTCGACGAACTCGCCTACCATTTCTCGAGCCAGGGCAGTGCGGTCGACGTGGGCGATGGCCGCCCCGCCGTCCTCGCCGCCGTCAAGGACGGCACCTGGGTGCGGGCCAACGTCATCTTGGGGAACAAGGCTGCCGACATCCCCGCCTGGCGTAAGGGTTCGCTTCGCTTTGGTCCCATCACGATTCGTGAGGTCGTGGGGGCGCCCCTCGTCGTGGAATTCGACCCCGCCGCCCACCAGGGCCTGCTGCCTTTTGCCGACGTCACCGTCGAGGGTCGGCTGGTGTCGTTTTCGCCGACGAGCGGCGAGTTGCAAGACGTCGCCATGTGGTTTGAGCGGCAGCTGGGGCTGAAGTTGTCGCCGGCCAGCCGGGCCATCGTCGTCGACGAGAAGCCCGGGCAGTTGTCGACCTACTTGTGGGTCTGGATCGGGGCGCTGACCCTGGTGGTGTTGTCGTTTGGCAGCATTGTGCGTCGGCTTCGTCCCCGCTGAACCCGTGGCCGGGATGATGGTGTCGAGGGCGTCGGCGCATCATCCGGCCACGGCAGCTCCCGTGCGCTGGCGGGCGCCTCTGGTTCCGCTGCCTTGTGCTCCTGGCAGCACCCGCCAGCACCCGCCAGCACCCGCCTCGCGGGCGGCTCTTGTGGGGGCCGGCGCCGCTTCCGACCTGCCTGCTTGCGTTGTGGCCGGGCATCGGCAAAGACACGGCATGCTCGACCTGGTGCGCTCGGTCCCGTCGTCGAAGGACCCCATCGACTGCCGGATGGTGGCCCATGATTTGTGGCCCCGTCGCTTCTTGGAGCGGCGTGAAGAGCTTCCCGTCACCATGCCCGCCATGGTCTATTGGCCGCGCAACGACGACGAAGTCGCCGCCGTCGTCTTGCAGGCCCGCGTCGATCGCCGGCCGATTGTGCCGTTTGGTGCCGGCAGCGGCGTGTGCGCCGGCGTGTCGCCGGGGTCGAGGTCGTGGGTCGTGGACCTCAAGCGCCTCGACCGCATCGTGGAACTTGACCCCGACCGCCGCACCGTCACCGTCGAAGCCGGCATCATCGGCGACCGCCTCGAGGAATTCCTCAACAGCCGTGGCTTCACGCTGGGTCATTTTCCGTCGAGCATCTACTGCTCCACCGTCGGTGGCTGGGTGGCGACGCGTTCGGCGGGCCAGCTGTCGTCTCGCTACGGCAAGATCGAGGACATGACCCTGGCGGTGTGGGGCGTCGACGGCCGTGGCGAACGCATCCACGCCGCTGTCGACGACATGGCGACGGGACCGGGCTTGGTGCAGATGCTCGTGGGCAGCGAGGGGGCCTTGTGCCTCATCACGCGCATGAAGCTGCGCATCTCGCCGTTGGCGACCCATCGCTTCGTGCGCGGCGTGTCGTTTCCGACGTTGCAGCAGGGCCTGGCCGCCATGCGCAACGTCATGGCCAGCGGCCAGTCCCCCAGCGTGCTGCGCCTGTACGATCCCCTCGACTCGGCGCTGGCGGGCAACCATCCGACGTCGTCCGAGCCCTTGCGCGTCCACGCCGGCGGCCTCGCCCAGGCCCGGGTGGAAGACTCGGGTCCCGGCGAACACGACGAGCCCACGCTGTTTGACAGCCTCGTGCGTCGCGTCGAAGAGCTCGCCATCTTCTCGCGCCCCCGCGCCACCCGCGCCGTCGTCGGCGAACTCCTTGGGCGCCCCGGCATCGCCAACAGCCTCCTCGATCGCTTCGACGGCAAACCCCGGCTGGTGGTGGGCATCGAAGGCGACGCCGACGACCTCGCCCGTCGTGGACCCCGACTCCTCGACATGCTGAAGGGGCAGGGGGCCACCGACCTCGGCGACGGCCCCGGCGAGAAGTGGCTGCGCCACCGCCACCGGGTCAGCTACCGGATGTCGCGGGCCTTCGCCGTCGGCGGCTGGGTCGACACCTGCGAGGTCGCCTGCGGGTGGGATGAAGTCGCACCTTTGTATACTGCCGTGCGCGAGGCGCTGCGGGATACCGCCGTCGTTCTGTGCCACTTCAGCCACGCCTACCACGACGGCTGCTCCCTCTATTTCACCTTCGCCGGCGGCGGCACCGCGGGCAACGGCCCCCGCTCGGCCCTGTCGCGCTACGACCTGTGCTGGGAGCGGGCCTTGACCACCGTGCGTCGTCACGGCGCCGTCGTCGCCCACCACCACGGCGTGGGCCGCAGCAAGGTGAAGGGCCTGCGCCACAGTGCCGGCAACAAGGCCCTGCTGCAGGCGCTCAAGCGCACCCTCGACCCCGACCTGATCCTGAACCCGGGCGTCCTCGGCCTCGGCGCGGGAGCCACCTGATGCCCGTCAGCAAGACCATCACCAAGAGCACGGTTGGCACCGTGAGCAAGGCGGCCCGCACCGTCATCGACGTCGCCGTCGCCGACGACGCCATCATGGCCCTCGTGGAGCGCCTGCGCTTGTCGCGGGTCAGGAAGTCCCCGTTGCATGCGGCCAGCATCGTGCTGACGCCGCCGCCGGCTGACGACCTCAGAAGCGTCATCATCGACGTCGACAACGGCCTCGCCGACGTCGACGCCCGCTTGTCGCTGCACGCCATCGGCTATCGCCTCAAGCAGCAGGGCTACTGGTTGCCGATGCTGCGGCCCTGGTCGTCGATGCCGCTGTGGCGCCTGGCGATGACGGCCCCCTTTGTCGTCGACGCCCTCATCCAGCGCGGCACCCTGCTGAGTGTCGACGGCGACGTCATCGACACGCCTCGCGCCCCGCGTCACGCCGCCGGTCCCTCGCTGTTGCACGGGCTGTGTGCGCGGCCGTCGCCGACGGCGCTGCTGGTGAGGGCCCATCTGCGGGTGGTCCCTCGTACCCATGCCCGCCTCGTCGTCACCGACTGGGGCTCCGCCAATGCCGCCGCCCGCGCCTTCGTCACAGTCACTGACGCGGCCCGCGCCGTATGCGTCGAAGCCTTCGGCTCCAATCTGGCCGTATTGGCCGACGACCACGGCGCTGCCGACGTCGACGTCGACGTCGACAGCGACCGGGGCAGCGCCTGGGGCAGCATGTCGGCACGCGTGATGGGCAGCCGTTCGATTGGCCCCGGCGACCGACCGGCCATCGTGAAGGCCTTGTGCGCGGGGCAACGGGTCGTCGGCGTGCCGTTCATGCAGAGGGCCGGTGTGCTGTTGTCGACGACGGCGTCGGGAGCCAGTCCGTTGTTGGTGGATGTATCGACGGCGACGACGCAGGCTGCGTCGGCCATCGCAGCGGCGCTGACGCGTCCGCAGGAGCGTGATCAGTGAGCAGCGACGTTGATGCAGCCCTGGCCCGTCCGGCCACCTTGTGCGCGTTTTGTCCCAAGATGTGTCGCTCGGCCTGCGCCGTCAGCGAGGCCGAGAAGCGCGAGACCGTGACGCCGTGGGCCAAGATGTCCCTCGTGCACCTGGGGCGCACCGGGCAGGTGAGCCTGCAGCAGACCGGCGCCCACAAAGCCCTGGAGGCCTGCACCGGCTGCGGCGCCTGCGTCGAGCAATGCGCCCACGGCAACCCGGTCGCAGAGACGTTGTTTGCCGCCCGTTCCCTCGCCGAGACCCCGCGCAGCCAGCGCTTTGCCGAGGAGTTCAAGCGCACGGGCGACGTCAAGGGGCGCGACTTGTCGAAGCTCGTCGAAGGCTTCCCGAAGGATCCCTCGGCCAAGGTCGCTTATTTCCCGGGCTGCGCCCGCCTCGGCGTCGACGGCGCCGCCGGCCGCACCGCCGTCGAAAAAGACCTGCGGGCCATCGAGATTGCCTTTGGCACCGCTGTCCCCGTCACCACCATCAGCCTCGGCGCCCAATGCTGCGGCTACCCCGTCTACGCCGATGGCAACGTCGAGCTCGTCGAGGAGAACCTGCTGCGCCTCGCCGAGGCCTTCAGCGGCCACGAGTTGATCGTGACCCCCGACCCCGGCTGCGCCCACATGTTCTCGACGGTGCGCGAGACCTTGATGGGCCAGGGCCGCGGACCCGGCAAAGGCGGCCAGGCCTTCCCCACCGTCGTCCCCCTCGTCGAAGCCCTCGGCGCCCGAGCCGACCGCTTCAAGGGCGCCTCGGCCGGCCTCGTGGTCCGCTACCACGACCCCTGCTACCTCGCTCGCCGCGGCCGCACCTTCGACGCCCCCCGCAAGCTGCTGGAGTCGGCCACGGGAGAGAGGCCCC
>CAJBHN010001087.1 GCA_903952805.1 uncultured Myxococcales bacterium
GACACCGCCCCATGGAACCGGTCGCGATGGCGCCTCGACCGCGCAGGAGCTGTCGCAGCCGTCGCCGTTTTCGACGTTGCCGTCGTCGCAGCCTTCGCCCGAAGCGCGGATGCCGTTGCCGCAGACGCTCATGCTGCAGTTGCTGTCGCAGCCGTCACCGTCGACGCTGTTGCCGTCGTCGCAGACCTCGCCGGGGGCCACCGCGCCGTTGCCGCAGACGCTGACGGTGCAGTTGGCGTCGCAGCCATCGCCGTTGGTGGCGTTGCCGTCGTCGCAGACCTCGTGCGCCGTGCGTTGGCCATTGCCGCAGCCGGTGGGCATGCAGGTGGCGTCGCAGCCGTCGCCGTCGATGATGTTGCCGTCGTCGCAGCCTTCGCCGGCCGACATGATCCAGTCGCCGCAAATACGCGGCGGCAGCGCACAGGCGGCGCCCGGACCGCTGTCACGCACCCGCAGCAACAGCTCCGCCACCCGGGTCTCGACGATGCTGGTGCGTTCAAAGCCCGGGTGGTTGTCGAGCAGGGTTCGATAGAGACGAACGGCGGCGAGGTAGTCGCCAGCGGCAAACGCGGTTTCGGCGGCGCGATACAGGGCCAGGGGGTCACGGCTGAGGCCGTGCAGTTGCACAAAGATGGCCGAGGCATCGCAATAACGACGTTCTTCGGCGGCGCGGACGCCGGCTTCAGTCAAGCCGGGCGGCGCCACCGTGGCGGCCACCACCAACGCGATCAGACTCAGCATGGACGGTGCCTCGGGTCAGCGGAGGTCTGGAACATGGGGCACCGTGCTCTCCGTCGGGGGCGAGCGCGGCGGCGTCAGCCGCGGTTTCTTCGTCGAGGGGAGCGCCGGCGGCGGCGGCGGCACCACCGGCACCGGCACGGACACGAGGACGGGAGGCACCACCGGGGCGGCCACGGGTGGTGGCGCCGGTGCCGCCACGGGCGGCGGCGGCAACAGAACTGGCACAGGAGCGTCGCGGGGCCAAAGCAGGAGCAGCACCATGGCGACGACGACGACGACCAACGCGCCCACCAGCGCGGCGACCACCATCACCGAGCGCGGTGGCGCTGGCGTCGACATGGTGACCGACGCGGCAAGCATCGGCGGCGACAGCGCTGGCGTCGCTGGCGTCGGAAACGGCGCCCGCGTCTGGCTGATGGTGGGTGCCGAGGGGTCGATGTTGACGATGGGCACCGGGCCGGCAGCGACGCCGCCGTCGATGGGAACCAGGGCTTCCCGCGGCAGGGCGGCAATCGCGTCGATGACGGCGCTGGCCGACGGGAAGCGTTGGTGCCGGTCTTTATGGAGCAGGCGGGCGAGGAGCCCCTCGAGAGCCGGGTGCGGCAACGTCGTCAACGACAGCGTCGCCGTCAGCGTCGGCGGCGGCTCCAGCGCGTGTTTCATCACCAAGGCGATGGGCGTGAGTGCTTGAAACAGCGGGTGGTTGGTGAGCATCTCCCACAAGATGACGCCGACGGCGTAGAGGTCCGAGCGGGGGTCGTCGAGGACGCCCTCCAGCACGGTCTCGGGCGCCATGTAGCCGGGCGTGCCCACGAGATGGCCCGTCTGGGTCAGGCGGGCGTCGCCGTCGGGGACGTCGTGGAGGCGGGCAATGCCGAAGTCGAGGACCTTGACGATGGGGGCGCCGCCGCCGACGTCGACGAGCATGACGTTTTCGGGCTTGAGGTC
>CAJBHN010001088.1 GCA_903952805.1 uncultured Myxococcales bacterium
CCATCCGCATCGGCATCGGCGTCCACACCGGCGACCTGGTGGCGGGCAATATCGGCTCACCCAAACGTATGCAGTACACGGTCATCGGCGACACGGTGAACGTCGGCTCCCGACTGGAATCCCTCACCAAGGAGCACCGGCGCCGCACGCTGTTGTCGGGGGCCACCGCCGACCTCGTCAGGGACGACATCGCCCTGGAGGCCCTGGGGACGGTCCCGGTGCGCGGGCGCCAGGAAACGCTGGCCATCTTTGGGCTCGCCGCCGAAACCACTGGCGGCTGAGACGCAGGCGCCATCACCACACGAGCGCGCGGCGCGAAGCATGCCGTTGCCCGATGTCATCGCGGTGGCGGTCAAAAGCGCGAGCCAGGTCTTCCAGCGTGTGCTGGTCCAGCACCATCCCCCGCTCGTGCTCATCGAGGATGTCTTCGACCGACGACATAGCGCCACCGCCCAGCTCGAAGTCGACACTGAAGTGAACGTGGCCATCGACGCCGACACGACACGTGTAGAGCCAGGGCTCCTGCGCGAGGCGGTCGGCGTTCCAATCCCTCACCGGCGTGCCGAGCAATCGCCGTACCTGCGGGTTCTGCCACCAGGCCACGACAATCCGGGCCTCAGCGGGAGCATCCCGCCAACGGGGATGCGTCAGCAGCACCGGTCCATCAGTTCCACCGCCGACAGCCGCCATCCAGACCGCCATCGCCGCCGGCACGCCAGGCACCGCGGCGGCCACCGCCAGCCTGACCGAGGCGTTGCGCAAGCCAAGCGCTGTTGCGCACAACCATTCCTCAAACAACGACGACGACGGCTGCGCCACCGTCTGCACCAGCGCAGCACTGATCACGGCATCGACCGCCTCCTTCTGCGACGCCGTCCACCGCAGCAGGTCCGTGCGCGACAGGCAGGAGAGAGCAACGACGATGTCGAGGTCGGCTGCGCGCCGGGCCGGCTCATCCAGCAGCACCTCAAGCAAGCGAGGCAGGAGGTATCGCAGGTCGGGCGGCGCGCCGTCTGCAGCCGCCGTCGTCGTCACCCACCGCGCCAACGCCGCCGGCGCAACCTCCCGCAGCGGGACCGAGAACAGATCGCACGCCGTCCACGACGTTGCGCCACAGGGGCAATCAGGACGGTGTCGAGTAGGATGAGCGGTGGCGAAGGCCTCGTAGACCGCCTGGAGCAGTGGCGCTGCAATCATCCCATGAGCATAGGACCGTTGGCGACAACAGCGCGCCGCGCCATGGACATCGACCGACGCCGCAACGCGTTGTTTTCACGTGCCATCCGTCCTCGCTGGGCTGGTGTGTCACTGAACACACCACGTCATCACTGCACGCGCGCAAGCGGCCGACACAATGGATCGGCCCCGACGACCGATGGCCCCGCGCATTTGAGCGGTGATGTCTTTCTTCGGCCACGACAACTGCTACATTGGTGCCCGTGTCGTCGTCGACTTTCCGTGTGCACCATCCCGCCGACGACGTCCCCCTGACGCCGGTGGTGGTCAGCGTGCCCCACGCCGGCACCGACGTCCCCCTGGAGGACCAGCCCCTGTTGGCCCTGGCTCCCCGGGCCTTGCTGCGCGATGCCGACCTGCACGTCGAAAAGGTGACCGCGGGCGTCGAGCGCCACGGCGTCACGGTGATGGAAGCGCTGGTCAGCCGCTACGTCGTCGACATCAACCGCGCTCCCGACGACGTCGACCGCGACGTCTGCCCTGACGTGCCGCGGCCGGCCCGGCCATCGGCGCGGGGCCTGTGTTGGCGCAGCACCACCGATGGCACCGCGGTGCTGCGGCGTCCGCTCACCTTCAGCGAGGTCGCCGACCGACGCCGCCGCATCCATACGCCCTACCACGAGCGCCTGGAGGCCTTGCTCGAAGAGCGCCGCGGCCTCTTTGGCTATGCGATCCTCCTCGACATGCACTCCATGCCCTCGCAGGGTCGGCCAGGGCACACAGACCCCGGCGCCCGGCGGGCCGACATCGTCCCCGGCGACGTCCGCGGCCTGTCTTGCGGTCCGGGCTTGTCGCTGCTGGTCGAGCAGCACTTCACTGGTCTGGGTTTCGCCGTTCGCCCCAACGATCCCTACATGGGCGGCTATGTCACCCGTCACCACGGCCGCCCCAGCCGCGGCGTCCACGCCATCCAGGTCGAGATCAACCGCGACCTGTACATGGACGAGACGTCCTACGCCTGGTTGCCCGACCGCGCCGCCCGCGTCGTCGACGCCGTTGATGGCCTGGTGCAGGCGGTCTGCCACTTCGACCCGCGCCGCTGACCCGGCCCTGACGTTCAGGTGGTGGCGGGTTCGCTGCCAATCAGGCGCGCGATATGGCCCATGAGCACCTCCTCGCGGTCGGCGTCGGTGCCGTCGGCGACGACGGCGGCGCGGGCCGCGGCGATGACGATGAGGCGGCTGTCGGCGTCGTTGGCCAGTCGCAAGCGGTCCTCGGCCCCGCTCAGGGCACCCGGCTGGTTTTCCAGCAAGCGCTTCACGAGGTCGTCGAAGTCGTGCCACAGCAACTCGGCCGGGACGCCGGCAAAGACGGCCGACGTGCCCACGCGGGTGCGAAACGCCGCCAGCTCAACGGGGCTGACCTCGCCGTCAGCGACGACGATGAGGGCGAAGGCGGCGACGACCGCGCGCCGCTGCACCTCGCTGCCGGCCTCACCAAACGCTGCCCACAAGATGTCGTCGTTGCGTTGTTCGCTCTGCATGGCTGCTCCCCCGGGTGTGTGCACGCAACAATAGCGCAAGACGAAGCAACACAACGGCTCCGGGCTGGTGACGGCGTGACGGCGTTACGGCGACGGCACGTTGCCGGCGGACCGCAACAACGCCGCCGCCAGGGCCTCGTCAGCGACGTCGATGTGCAGGGCATACGGCCGGTCGACGACAGCGCCAGCGACACAGCCGACGCCAAAGGCCAGATTGGGGTCGCCGTTGTCGGCGCGGACGAAGGTGCCCCGCTCGTCGAGGATGCCGCCGGATTCGCAGCGGCTGACGTCGTGGGCTTGCGACAGCCCCAACGGCGCGTCGTCGAAGGGATGGGTTTGACGGCTGACGACGTTGCCCTCGAAGCGCAGCCGGCCGTGGTCTTGGATCTGGGCGCCGAAGCACTCGGGAAACGGCGAGCCAAACGGTGAATCGAAGAAGCGCCAATCCGACAGCAGGTTGTTGCTGACGTCAAAGACGCCAAAGCGCGCCTGGGGATGTCTGCGTCCGGTGCCGAGGAATACGCAGTGGTGGACGGTCGCCGTCATGACGCCGTCGACGTCGGCGCCGACGTCGCCGTTGCCAAACAGCAGCGCCTTCTCCCAGCCCTCGAAGCGGCAATGCTGGATGGTGACGTCGTGGGAGCCAAAGACCATCGACAAGGCCTCGTCGACGTTCTTGCTGCTGCCGGCGGCCCCTTGCTGCACAAAGCTCACATGGTCGACGACGACGCGGGTGGCGGGGTCGTCGACCGCACCCATCTGCAGGCCGTCTTCGCTGTCGGGGCCCACGGCGCTGATGGCGAGGTGGGTGATGACGACGTCATCGGCGCCCCCGAGCACCAGGCCCTTGCCCTGCAAGACGACGGTCACGCCCCGTCCGTCGATGCTGACGTTGGACGGCAGCAGCAGCGGCGTGCGCAGCACGATGGTGCCGCCGCCGGCAAACGTGATGACCCGGGGCATACCGTTGCTGCGCAAGGCCTCCCGCAGGGTGCCGGCGCCGTCGTCGTCGAAACTGGTCACCACGACGTCGTCATGGTCGGGCTGCCAGCCGCCGCGGGCGTCGCGCCCGAAGCCCTCGACGACGAAGGGCACCTCACCTTCGCCTTCGCCTTCGCCCTCGCC
>CAJBHN010001089.1 GCA_903952805.1 uncultured Myxococcales bacterium
AATGGCCACCACGACGGCACTGACCTCGATGAGCCACGCCAATTCGTCGTCGTGCTGGGCAAAACCGAACAAGCCACGGCCGCGCATGGGCCGACCATACCCGTTGCACGGCGCGCTCCAACCAGCAGCACCCTTCCATGGTGTGTTCATGGCGGCATGAGCGTGCCGAGTCACACCCTGGCCATGCCGCACGGTTGGACAGCCACGCCTGCGCCGCTACCATCACGCCATGAAGCTCAGTGTCCCGCTTGCCGTCGCTGTGGTCGCCGCCTGCAGCAGCGGCTGCGAACCCGACTGCGCCACGCTTGAGCCCGCCTACGCGGGAGCCGCGTCCGACGAGGCCTGGCGCGTCATGCTCGATGCGAGGGCCAACGCCGCCACCGGGGGCGATGCGGCTGCGTTCACCGTCCCCACCGCCGATACGCCCCTGCCATCGACCACCGCCGCGACCTTCTCCTGGACCTCGCCCCTCAAGGTGGCCGGGATCGGGCCCATCGACCCGCAGCTGCTGCTCCCCCGTCGACGACAGCCGACGGTCATGGACCGCCTGACCAGCGTGTTGATCCCCGCAGCCCACGCCCACCTCCCTCCCGTCACCAGCGACCTGTACCTGCTCGAGGTCGACGTGCCGGGCCGAACCTGCCCCGTCGCTGCTCTGACCACCGAGCTGTCGTTCACGTTTCCCTCCAGCGACTGGGAGGACATCGTCGCTGGCACCGCCGCCCCGACGGCGCGCCTCCTCAGCGCGTTCTTGACCGAAAACCGCCTCACCGAAGGCGCCTTCATCGCCGAGTCCGTCACCTTCACCGTCGAGCCATGATGCTGCCCCCTCGCCGCGTGATCGTGCTTGGCTGGGCAGGGTGCGTCGCCGGGCTCGGCGCCTGCTTCGACCCGGACCACCTGCCTGCGATGGCTTTTGACGTCGTCGCGACTGAGGCCTGGCAAGACGGCGCCACCCGCCCCACGCCGGCCGTCGCCGGTGAAGTCCGCCTCGTCGTCACCAACAACCTCGACGACACCGTCAGCGTGGTGTCCTGGAACGCTCTTCAACGCGGCGGCGACGGCGCCGAAGTCGCCCGCTTCCCCGTCGGTCTGGTGCCGTTGGAGCGCGAAGGCCCCCACCACGTCGACGTCGACGACGATGGTCGCTTTGCCTTCGTCGGCATCTCCAACTTCGTGCCCGCTGGCGGCTCGGGCCCCCATGGCCTGCACGGCACGGGCAGCGCCGACGGCAGGGTCTTGCGCGTCGACCTCGACACCCAACAGACGGTGGCGGCGGTGCGCGTGGACAAGAACCCCGGCGATGTGCGTCTCTCTCCCAATGGCACCACCATCGCCGTCACCCACTTCGACCTGCTGAAGGTGGCCGACGCCGCCGCCAACGACGTCTTCGTCGGCGCCGACGTCGACGCCCGCATCGCCTTCCTCGATCCCATCACCATGCAGCGGCAGCGCCTGCTCCCCGTCTGCCCCGCTCCCCACGGGATGGCCTTTGGCAATGATGGCCGCCTGCTGGTCACGTCCTGCCTGAGCGACGAAGCAGCCATCGTCGACGTCGCCGCCGCCCTCGCCGGCAGCGACGCTGCGACCCTCGTCAGGCGGGTCACCCTGCTCGACGCGCCAGGCACAGCGCAACACCCCAACTGCAGCCCCTATGCCGTCACGATGACCGCCGACGACAGCACGGCCTGGATCTCCTGCTACGCCTCGGGCGACCTGGTCGCCGTCGACACCGCCACGGCCACTCGCGGCCGCACGCTGGCCCTGCCGGGTTTGGCGGTCTTTGGCGACGTCAGCGACGCCGGCGACCGCCTGGCCATCGCCACCCAGGACACCGACGGCATCGTTGTCTTCGACGTCACCGGTCCCGGTGAGTTGGCCCTCATTTCGTTTTTCTCGCTCAGCGCCGACATCTGTCCCCTGCCCCATACCGTGCGCTTTCTCGACGACGACGACGCCCTCGCCGTCGTCTGCGAAGGCAACAAACGCGACCCCGGCGCCGTCGTGGCCCTCGACGCCGACAGCGGCGCCGTACTCGGCCGCGTCGTCGTGGGACGCTTTCCCGACGACATCGCGGTGCAGGTGAAGCCATGAAGCGCTGGCTCGCCGTTGGCGCGGTGGTGGCAAGCATGGGCTGCGCGCCGACACCTGCGGCCGAGGTGGGGCGGGCCCTCTTTGCTGATCCGCGCCTGAGTTCCAGTGCGTTCAACACGGTTTCCTGCGCCACCTGCCACGACGACGGCAGCAGCGACGCCGTCGAACGAATCCTGGCTGGCCACACGCTCACCGACTCGGTCTTTCGGCCTTCCTGGTGGGGAGGCGCCGCCCCCTCCTTGCAGGCTGCCGTCGACAACTGCCTGGTGTTCTTCATGCGCGAAGAGCGCATCGACGCCACAGCGCCGGCGTCGCGGGCCCTGTACGAATACCTGTTATCGATCTCGCCGACCCGGCCAGCGCCGCCCCTGCCGATGACCGTCGTCGAAAACGTCGCCGACGTGCCACGGGGCGACCCCCGACGGGGAGAGCGGGTCTACCAGGCCGCGTGCGCCGACTGCCACGGCGACGCCTTCACTGGCGCGGGCCGCATGAGCGCGTTGGTGTCTGTTGTCCCCGATGACAGCGTCGGGTTCGCCGAACAAAGCGGCTTCCCGCTGACGACGGTCATCGTCGAGAAGGTGCGCCACGGCCCGTTCTTTGGCATCGGGGGCACCATGCCGCCGTTTTCCGTCGAGTCGCTATCCGACGACGACCTCGGTGCCCTGCTCGGCTATCTCGTGCCCCTCCAATAGCCCCTGCCTATTGCCCGAAACGGGCCACCAGCGCCGTCGCCCGCTCGACAAACGCAGGCTTGCGATGCCGCTCCCAGTTTTTCCAGGTGCACAACGTCGTCGGATCGGTGACCCGGTCGACAAACACCTTGCCGTCGAGGTGATCGACCTCGTGCTGGTACGTCCCCGCGGTCAGCCCCCTGGCCTCGAAGTCGAGGAGAGCACCATCGCGATCCCAGGCCTGGACCCGGATATGGGCGAAGCGTTTCACGCTGCCCCGCAAGTCGACGACGCTCAGGCATCCTTCCTCGTTGTCGAACTGCTCCTCACTCAACGGCGTCAGCACCGGATTGACGAGCACCGTCAGCGGGATGGCGGGCTTATAGGGGTAGCGGGGATTGTTGCCGCGCACCTCGATGGCGCAGACCCGGATTGGATTCATCACCTGCGGCGCCGCCAAGCCCGCGCCGTCGGCGTCGCGCATGGTGGCGATCAGGCTGTCGATGAACGCCTGGGTCTCGCTCGACGTCAGCTCGTCGCGGGTCAACTCACGGCTGCGCAGCCGCAAGACCGGTTCACCAAGGGTGGCAATCTTCAAAATGGACATGGGGGTCTCCTCAAAACAGTCGGTCGAAAAAGGCCCGCACCACCGCCGGGCCCTCGGGCTTCCACAAGCGATGCTGGTCCGGCACGCATTCGGTGACGTCGAAGTCGCCGTCCTCGTCATCGACGTCGATGGCGGGACAGATCAGGTCGCAGCGAGCAACGCGCCCTCCGCAGCCGTCGAAGTCGACGCACTCGGCATCGAGCGACGAAGGCGTCTCGGTCGCGGCGCACTGGTTGGCGCCTCGCCAATGCTCGGCCGCGACCACGCCGTAGCGAGGGGGAACCGTGGCATCGCCGGCGGCGTGGACGATGAGGGCCGCCGGCGCATCAAGCGCACAGGAGTTCACGTCGACGACGTTGAGCGGGTCCCTGGACACCAGGTCGTCGCCGTCTTCAAAGCCGCCCTCAAAGATGGCCAGCCCCCGCACGCCGCCGGCGATACAGGCCAGGCTCTGAGCGAAGAAGCCGCCACCCGAGAAGCCGATGGCGTAGATGCCGCGCTCGTCGCTGCACAACTCGCTGCGCAACAGCGCGGTCACGGCCTGGACAAAGGCGATGTCGTCGTTGTCGCCGACCCTGCCAAACGTGTCCCAGCTGAAACTCTCGGCGTCGAAGCGGTTCAGGTTGGCCCCCTCGGGGTAGACCATGATGGCGTCTTGGGCGAAGGGCACGTTGAAGCCGAAGTCGCCCTCGGTCAGCACGGCGCTGTTGGGCGCTGGCGTGCTGCAAAGGCCCGTGTCCCGATTGAAACCGCCCGGTTCGCAATCCCGGTCGCCGTGAAACACGAAGACCATCGGGTAGGGCGTATTGGGGTCATAGGGCGTGGGGTAGCGAACGCCGAAACGACGCGTCCTGCCCCCGACGATGAGGTTTCGAAGATCGGGGGCGTCGCCGGCCCCGAAGCCCGCGTCGATGCGGGCATTGGGAAGACCACACGCGCCTTCGCCTTCGCCTTCGCCCTCGCC
>CAJBHN010001090.1 GCA_903952805.1 uncultured Myxococcales bacterium
ACCCGGTCCTTCCCCAGGGCTCGAACGGCGAGGCCCGCCGTCGCGCTGGAGTCGATACCCCCCGACAGGCCAACCACCAGACCGCGGCGCTTGAAGGTGCCGGCCACCATTTCCCTGAGGTGGCCGGCGATGTCGTTGGCGGCCTTCTTGGTGTCGATGTGCAGGACGTCACGAGTGATGGGCATGGAGACTCCGTGGGATTGAGGTGGGCACAATGGGATTGACGGCGTGGCGCTCGCGCAGCGCTTGTTTGTCGATCTTGGCGTTGGGGGTCTTTGGCAATTCGTCGACGACCATCACCATCCGGGGCACGGCGAAGTCTTCGAGTTGGGCCGCGCACTGTCGCTGCACGGCCTTTGGATCAAGGGTCATGCCGGGCTTGGCAGCGACGAAGGCCCAGACGGCCTGACCGAGGATCGGATCGGGCACGCCAATGACGGCGGCTTCCGCGACATGGTCGACGGCGTAGAGGACGTTTTCGACCTCTTTGGGACTGACCTTTTCGCCGCGCGTCTTGATGATGTCGTCCATGCGCGACACGAACGTGAGCCAGCCTTCCTGATCCATCGAAAAAAGGTCGCCGGTGAGCAGCACCCGTTCGCGTGGATGACGGCCCGGCAGGATTTTCTTGGCGGTCACCTCCGGCATTCGCCAATAGCCGAGCATGACGTGGGGCCCGCGCACCACGAGCTGACCGGTGCTGCCCGGCGGCAGGATGTTGCCGTCGTCGTCGACCAGCCAATGGTCCTGGCCGGGGATGCCCCGCCCCACCGATGCTGGCCGGGTGTGGACCTCTGTCGGCGGCAAATAGCTGGCCCGCACGCATTCGGTCTGGCCGTACATCGGATAGATGCTGGTGCGTGGCAGCTTCGCGGCGATGACCCGCAGCAGCTCGGTCGGCAGGGCCGCACCAGCATTGGTCAACAATCGCAATGACGAGAAGTCATGGGGCCCCAAATCGGCCTGGGCCAAGATGGTGGCAATGGTGGGCACCATCGAAAAGCAGGTGACCTTCTCGGCAGCAATCTTTTTCCAAATCACCTGCGGAAACGCGAAGGAGCGTTCGAGGACCAACGTGGCGCCGACCGCAAAGCAGGTCAGCAATTGCGTCAGTCCGTAGCCAAACGACAAGGGCAGGACCTGCAACACCACGTCGTCGTGACGGGTATGCAGATAGTCATTGATCTGACCGACCACCGACACCATGCCGTGATGCAACAGCATCACGCCCTTGGGCTTGCCCGTTGATCCCGACGTGTACAGCAGCATGGCGACGTCGTCGGCGCTGTGGTGCCGAGCCGGTGGGGTGCCGGTGCCACTGCTCATCAACGCTTCAAAGTGCCCCACGCGGTCGTTGAATTGTTCGTTGAGTCCCGCGAGGTCTGGCCCCTCGCCAACGAGCACGACCGAACGCAAGCTGACCGCGGTGGTGATGACAGCGACCGTGTCGGCCTTGGCGGCATCGATGATCAAGGCCGAGGCCTCAGCGTCATCGATGAGCGCCTTGAGCTTGTCTCCCTTGGTGGAATGGTTGACCAGCATGACCATGGCGCCGGCCTTCAGCGCCCCGAAGTAGCTGACGACGCCCTCGATGCCGTTGTCGAGACAGACAGCGACGCGATCGCCGGCGACCACGCCCAGGACCCGCAAGCCAACGGCCACGCCATTGGCGGCGCGGTCGAGTTCGGCATAGCTGATGCGCGTCGTGCCGACGACCAGAGCGGTTTTGTCGGGAAAGCGCTCGGCACTCCCAGCCAAGACATCGTCCAGGGTCTTGCCTGCCATGGTAGCCGCCACATCATTCATGGGGTCACACCTGCGCCGTCTTGGTTTGGACGAAGCGCACCAAATTGGCGAGGGAGTCGAGGTTGTCGGGCATCATCTCTTCATCCTTCACCGACAGCGCAAAGGTCTCTTCGATGAATTGCACCAGTTCCAGGACGCCGGTGGAGTCGATGATCCCGGCCTCCAGGAAGCTCGGCGTGGCGACGATGTCGACGCTGCGGGCGAGCATGAAGTTGTCGACGAGAAAACGATTGAACTGATCCTTGATTTCGATATCGGTCATGGCGTACCTCCGACTGTGGCGTTGAAGCGCTCCGTGAGGAGCTGGGTTGAGAGCAGAAAAACGAAGGCCATGTTGTCCTTCACACCGAGCGGTCCCCCCCGACGAACCTTGGCCACCAATTTCTCGGCCGCGGGAACGTCCCACAAGCCGGTGGTCTGCAAGGCTGAGGTGTTCAAGAGTTCCTCCACCCAGGGGGCACTAGCACTCGGCGTGCCACCGGCTCCGAAGAAGGATTGGGACTCGGGAGCTCGATAGGGCTGCTTGTGTCGCTTCAACACACTGCGAGGCACCAACTCACGGGACGCCACCTTGAGCAGGTGCTTCTCGTCGAGGACCTTCATCTTCACCGTGGCCGGCAGATGGCCGGCGAGCTCCATGACGCGCACATCGAGAAATGGCAGGCGCCCCTCGACGCTGTGCCCCATCGCCATCCGGTCGCCTTGCGACGACAGGATGTAGCCTGGCAGCAAGATGGTCGCCTCAAGGTATTGGGCCTGGGCGAGCGGATCCCACGATGAAAACGCCGCCGGCAAGCGACCGCGCAGCTCTTCGAGGGGATCGTGTCCAGCCAGTTGGGCACTGACGTCTCTGGAAAACAAACTCCCCAGCTGCTGTGTCAATCGCCACCGCGGTAAGTGCGAAAAGAACGGACTCTGCAGATCGCTGTCACCAATCTGAAAGAATGCCCGCAGGTACGCCTCGGGCTGGGCCTGCAGATTCTTCATGTAGGGATACAGACGCTTCAGCAGCAGAGGCCGCAGCTTCGACGATGGATGCTTCGCCCAGAAGCGGCGGATCTTGGCCTCTTTGAAGAGGTCATAGCCTCCGAGCATTTCATCGGAGCCCTCGCCAGTGAGCACCACCTTGTAGCCGCTGTCGCGCACCAGGCCCGCCAGCTTGAGCATGGGTGCTGCCGCCGTGCGGACCAGCGGCGTCTCGCTGAACCAGACGACATCGGAAAACTGTCCGCCGATTTCGGCCGTGCTGCATCGAATAGAACGATGGCGCGTCCCGAGGTGGGTGACGACGTCACGCTGAAAACCGCTCTCGTCGTATTCGGCCTCGTCGAAGGTCACCGAAAATGTTTCGAGTGGTGTCGATGTGTGGCGAGCGATGAGCCCGGCGATGACCGACGAATCAAGCCCACCAGACAAATAGGCTCCGACGGGAACATCGGCGCGCAGCCGCAGCCGCGTGGCGTCCAGGAGCACGGAGAACAAAGCGTCGGCCCGGGCCTGTTCGCTCTCGCCGGTGTCGTGCACCGTGTAGTCCAGAGACCAGTAGCGGACGACCGTGACGCTTTGCCCAGCGAGGTCCACGACGACGTTGTGCCCCGGCGGCAATTCCTGCACCCCCCTGCCAGACCGTGCGCGGCGCCAGGGCGCACCAATACGTCGTGACCTCCTGAAGACCACGGAGGTCGATGGTGGCGGGTACCCCCGACGCAAAGAGCGCCTTGGCCTCTGACGCAAAGCGGAATGATCCGGCATGTCGGGACCAAAACAACGGCCGTTTGCCGATGCGATCGCGCGAGGCAAACAACCGCTGACGCCGACGATCCCAGATCGCAAAGGCCCACATGCCATTGAAGTGCGACACGCAGTCGTCGCCCCACACCCGGTAGGCTTGGAGAATAACCTCGGTGTCGCCGTTGGAGCTGAAGGTGCTCCCCAGGGCTTCAAGCTCGGCGCGCAGCTCGATGTAGTTGTAGATCTCGCCATTGAACGTGATGGCGAGGGCGCCGTCATCGATGACCATCGGCTGGGCGCTGCCAGCAAGGTCGATGATCGACAGGCGTGCATGGGCGAGGCCACAGGCCCCGTCGATGAACACACCATTGCCGTCGGGACCGCGATGATGAAGCGCGCCAATGGCTCGCTGCAAAACCTCACGGTCGGGAGGTACGCCACTGAACTCGAGGATGCCCACCACACCACACATGAATAGAGATCTAATCACGTCCCCGCGCTGAACCAACGGGCGATGACGAACGCTGCGGCAACATTGTCGTCGTCAAAACGCACATCACGTTGAGCATTCAGACACAGAGAAATGCGCCGCGAATGCTGTCACCACGCATTTCGTTAGAGATTTTTCTCCGACTCTCGCCAAGAATTTCGTCATGGTCATCGACGAGGAATACCGGTGCATTTCGCCGATGCGATCGACCATGGTGTCGTTGCGAACACCAGGGGTGCGAAATGCATCGTGCCGGCAACATCAGGCTTGCAGCATCAGCCGGTCGACGAGCTGTCGCAGGTCGGTGCGCGGGTCGATCTCGACGACGCCGGTGTCGCTGGCCACCTGCCAGGTGCGACCACCGACCCGCACCCATACCCATCCGCGCACCGTTGGCGGCGGCTGCGGCGTGGGCAGCACGGAAAATGTCACCCGGCGCAGCAGCGGGAGCTCTGCCAGCGTTGTGACTTCGGCGCGACGATGCGCGATGTCGTCAGCGAGGCTCATCGACAACAGGGCCCGCTCCTCATCAACGGCGACGGTGTCGGCGCCCGTGACGGCGATGGCCGTGTGGACCACCTGGGACCCCAGCGCCACTTGCAGGTCGGTGTGGGCCCGCAACACGGCCGCCTGCACGAGCACGAGGGTCTGGGTCGGCAACTCAGCCAGCTTGTGGCGGCTGCGCTCCACCTGATCAAGGTGGACCACCAGCGTGCGACGGCGCTCCAACAGCGGACTCTCATCACGCGTGTAGTAGAGCAGCTCCCCCTCGACGAAACGCACGTCGAACAAATCCGGACGACGGGGATCGTCTTCGGCACCGACACCAACGTAGGCCACCTCGCTGCGCACCATGTTCTCCAAAATACCGTGGGTGCTCATCGCGTCGAAGCCACCAGCCGGAAACGTGTCGGCTTGCGTGTCGTCGGTGATGACCTGGGCGCGACGATCCTTGAGCTGCCGCACCATCGCTGGCGACAATGGCCCGATGCCCGCCATGGTTCGATGGACCGTGCGCAGGGCCAGCCGCAGCGCCTCGGACGGCAAAGCCTGCAGGCGCGACAGCTCCCACACCTCCTCGGGCTGCAACAACGCGCGCCCTGGCTGGTTGCTGTCGGCCAGGCGCGCATCAGCCAGACGCACGAGCTCAACAGCAGCGCCCTGGACGTGCATGAGGTCGACGAGAGGACGCACAAAACGACCCGTGCCACCAGTGCCGAGGCGCAGCCGCGCCAGCGAACCGGCTCGTTCGAGCAGCCCGCGCAGCGGACCGGGCTGATGACGGGGCAACGACACCCCGGTCAACAACCGCGGCAACACGGTCTGCAGCACGTGCACCACCAGCATGTCCTGCGTCGGCTGGGGCACACCACCAATGATGACGGTGGCTGTTCGCAGGCTTTCATCGCGCAACAACCAGCCCAGCACCTGTTCCTCAAAACGGAGCCGCGCAGCCCGCACCACAGCACGGACGTGGTCGTCGACCACGACGCTACTGGTGTCGTTCAGGTCGGCAACATCGGTGTCGCCGTCGCCTTCGACCACGTCATCGTCGTTGTCGTCGTCGTCGTCGTCGTCGTCGTCGTCGTCGTTGTCGTCGAAGTCAGCGCTGGTGGCGAAGCGCTCCCGGCCGCTCATCAGGCGCACGGACCGGCCACGCAACAGCACGAAGCCGACGTCGTGGATCAACGCGAGCGGCGCTTCATCGATGCCATGGCCCCACACAGCGACTGCCCAACCGAGCACGCGGCGCAGGCAGACGTCGTCGGGCGGCTCGTCGACCACCACCACACACAAGGCAGCGAGGATGTCGTCGAGCATCAGCGCTGCGACAGACCCAACAACGTATGAACCTTGTGGGCCACCGCCGGCAGCTCGTGGCGCCGGTTGCCAACGAAGGCGCACAGAGCGAGGTCGGGAGTGTCGACGGCGCCACCATGAAAGAGGAAGGCGCGCGTGCGGATGAGCTTGTACAGCTTCACGACCTTTCGGTCCGACACCAGCACCTTGTCTTCGGTCTCCAGTGAGCGAATCAAGCGTCTCAGCTCGGCGAAGGCCCGGGGAGGAAACAGGGCGTCCCGTCGTGAAGGCTGCTCTCCCTCCCACGCAAAGGTCAGGTCGAGCCAGCGCTTGGCCTTCTGATAATCCTGCAGGCTGACGGTGCCCGTGACCCATGGCCGTTGACCCGTGGCCCGCAAGCTCTCGCCCCGCATGCCGGCGTCGATGAGTTCGGCGAAGTGGGTGTCCTTCACGGGCTTCGTCTCGACCTTCAAGATGAACCGATCGCTCATGGCGTCGAGCTCACCCTGGTCGGGGATGTCGTTGGTGGCGGCGAACAGCACCTGCAGGTTCACCGGGACCGGTTCACCATCCTGGTAGAACTTGCGCTCATTCAAGATGGTCAGCAGCAGATTGAGGATCGCCGAGTTGCTCTTGAAGATCTCGTCGAGAAACGCCACCCGACATTCGGGCAACTTGCCCCTGGTGCGGCGAATGAATCGACCCTGCTTGAGCAGGTCGATGTCGATGGGCCCGAGGATTTCGCTCGGCTCGGTGAACTTCGTGAGCATGTACTCGAAGTA
>CAJBHN010001091.1 GCA_903952805.1 uncultured Myxococcales bacterium
AGCCGTCGGCGACTAGCTGCAGCACGTTGAGCTGCACCGGCCGGCCCGCGCCACCGCCACCGCCACCGCCACCGCCACCGCCACCGCCGGCACAATCGCAAATCGCTTCGTCGACGCCGCCAGGGCAAAACGCGCTGAGAAACAAAGCGTCGCAGACACATTGCCCGGCTTCGCAGGTCAGGTTTGGGTTGAGGCTCAGACAATCGACGAAATCAACGCAGGACGCGCCGCCGCCGCCGCCGCCGCCGCCGCCGCCGCCGCCGCCGCCACCGGTCGAACAGGTTTCCAGGCAGAATCCGGCGTCCTGGTCGCCGACAATGCATTCATATCCGGTCGGGCAGGTCCCGGTGCCGGTGCAGTCAACCGTGTCAGCCGGGGGCGCCTGGTCGGCGGCGTTCACGCAGTAGAACCCGTCGGCGAAAATCTCCTGGCAGGTCGCACCGGCCGACGTGCAATCGCTGACGGCGCCGCCGCCGCCGCCGCCGCCGCCGGCACCACCGCCGCCGGCACCACCGCCACCAGCGCCACCGCCGCCAGCACCGCCACCGGCGTCGGTGCAGAAGCCGTTGAGACACGACCCGCCATCACAATCTGTAGCGCTGGAGCATTGGCCGCAGCGCCCCAACGAACCGGTGCCACCAGGGGTTTCGTTGCAGCGGGGCGTTTGTGCATTGGTGCATTGACTCGAATCTCGACACATCCCTGCGGACATGGGCACACACCGGTTCGTGCCCACATTGCAGAACTCGGTGATGGGACATTCGGCGGTCGTGCTGCAGGAAGCACCGCTGCCACCATCGACGCATACACCAGACAGACAGGCCTGATTGGCACCCACACTGCAATCATCGTCGGTCACACAGACAAGGACATCGGATGGAGGTGGCGTGACACACGCCCCCACCTGACAGACCTGACCGACCGCGCAATCCTCGAGGACAGCGCAGGGGGCGCCGGGCGCGGGAATCGGACGAGCACAACCAGTTCCGAAAGCCGCAATGCCCCCCAGCACGAGCGATGACCACAACAACGAACGCAACGGATGAGACATCGAGTGTTCCTTCAGCGTGACGAACAGTGACCAATCATTCCAATCCAAACCGCACCCAGACCCGCGGCGGGCCTATCAATTCTCGACGTCGCCAGGCTTCAAGCGGACGCAACCCAACTCGACATCCATGCGCTCGGCAGGACCAGCGGCGATGCAGGAATCGCGGCAGAGAAATATGGCGGTGGGTGAAATCGGGTCGTCCAGATACCACCCACCGGCAGTGCACGCGGCGGCATTCTCGACCCGAGTGACGGGCGTGGTGACGCCGTTGTCGACAATACCAATGGAGACCGCGTCGAAATCCACCAGATACTCGTCGCCGGGGTTGGGCACATTGAACTGGCAGGGCACAGCGGCATCCACGGCAACCTGCTCACTGATCGCGTCCATGAGCGGCCCCCAGTCGGCAGCGCAGATCGACAGTTGCCGACCACCGGTTTGCGTCGAGAGCGTTTGGTAGACCGAGCCGCGGACGTTGCCGTCGCAGGTGCCGCCAGTCAGATCGACGATGCTGTGCAATTTCCAGCGACCCACGAGACCTGCCGTCGTATCAGCCCAGCTCGTGAACGCCGCAGCGGTCGTACGGTCGTTATCGTCGGCCACGGCGATGAAATGAACGATTGAGTTCGGCCTGAGAAACGTGCCCCAGTCATTGACCGGAATCGGCGGTGGGTCGCCCCCAAACGTATCGCGGCCGTTGACTTCAAAATCAGGCGCGTTGGCAAACGTCGATCGCAGTTTCCCCAGCGGCTCTCCACTGTGAACCGGTTGGCGGACATGGAGGTACCGCGCGCTATCGATATCAACACCGCCCGCCGGCAGTCCGGTGGTCGAGTTGATGATGGTGCTGTTGTTGGCGCTATAGGTACACCCACTGCCCCCGCCCAGGGGGGCGTTGATGCAGATCGGGAAGCGGAAATCCTTGGGGGCATTGTGGTCCGTCAAGCCGATCAGTTCGCGGTCGTTACCCACCACGATCACACGATAATCGAGTCCGCTCTCGGCAATACGATTTGCCAGCGCATTGAGGTTTTGATTGACCTGAGCAGCCTCGCGCTGCATCGACGGCGAACCGTCAATCACGAGCACGATATCCACCGGGAGAAACCGGTCGGTTGCCTCCAGATTGAATTCGAGACACGGCTCTTCGCCCTCCCCTTCGCCTTCGCCCTCTCCCACGCCGCCGCCGTTTTCAACGCAGCGCTCCGCGCCGTCGTCGGTGAACCCTGCATCACAGACGCAGGTGCCGTTGGCGTCGGGGCTTGCATTGGCGCGACAGCCATCGCCCGTCCCCCCCGTGCAATTGAGGCCGTCACAAGTCCCTTCGCCGCAATCGCTGTCCTCCACGCAGCCGGCGCAGCCGCCGACGACGTTTTGGCCGCCCCGATCGCGGTTGCTACAAAATGGCGCTGGCGTGCCAGCGCATTGAGCGTCGACTCGACACCAATCGACCGGCAGATTTGAACACAGAGAACGACTTGGATCGCACCACTGGGAAATCGCACAATCGATGGTCTGCACACAGGGGCCGTCGATGTTTTCGTCTTCTTCGACGACGGCGCCGCACACGCCGTCGACGCACACGAGGCCGTCGCTACAGTCGCGGTCGATCAAACAAAGACCGGCGCATTGTGCATCAATGCAGCGTTGGTTGGCGTCGCAGTCGGCGTCGGCCTCACATGGCGAAAACGTGCCGACCGTGCGGCCACACCCACCGCACCCGGCCGCCAAGACTGAGCAGGCAAAGAGACATCCAGCGAACGCGATCGTCGTGAATTTCATCGGAGACCCGTGAGCAGAAGAATGGGGGATCGGCAGGACGACAGACGGCAGGAACTCTCAGCCCCCGGGGGCGCAGGTCGAGACGCCAGCACCGACGACGTTGATGCCGAGGTCGGCCACCACCCGCGTCATCTGCCCCGTCGGCGTGATGCGCCACACTTCGCTGCCCCCAAAACCGCTGTTGAGCGCCAGAAACGCGTACAGATCCCCGCCCCACGCCGCGAGCGCAAACGTGTCCATCTCGAACAGGTCGGGAAGCTGCGTCAATCGAACCGACGAAACAATCTGGCCCGTGTGCTGATTGATCCGGGTCAGGGTCGAGCCACCACGCTCGATCTTCAAGGCGAGAGCCCACAGCTGACCGGCGGCGTTGCCCGTCAACTCCGTCGCCGCACTCGTCAAATTTGTCACACGGGTGCGCTGCCAGGTATCGGTGTCGAGGGCATGCACCTCGGCAGCATTGGCGATGTAGAGCTGGTCGTGCCACGTCGTTGGGGAATCCGTGGCGTATCCCATGCCAAACGATGAAAATGCCCCGTTTTGATACCCGGTATTGACGCAGGGCAAGGTGGGTTGAGAAAGGTCGACCTCAAAGAGGGCGTCGTTGTAGCGGACATAGGCTTTGCCGCTTCGGGAAACAGCCATTGAATCCGGTGAATCCGAGCCCGCACATGAGATCCGCCCCACGTCCGACACGGTATTGGTCGATGGATCGAAGAGATGCAGGTCGCTGGTGTCGCGGTCGATCACATAGATTTTGTCCGAGGAAATATCGCAATCATCGGCTGGCGGTGGGTCTTCAGGTTCGGGCTCGGTCCCGGCATCCACCGGCGGCGGCGGTGGCGGCGGCGGCGGCGGCGGATTTTCGGGGTCGATGGGGTCTGCGGGCACACCGGCATCGGCGTCGTCGATGCCTGCAATCGGGTCGACGTCGCAGTCGCAGGCCTGCGTCGATGCGATGAGTCCCATGCAGGCCATCAGCGTCAGTCGTCCGACTCGAGCAATCATGTGCGGCTGTCCTTTGTTCCGGTGACGGCGCACCCAAGCGCTCTCAAACTTCCAAATGAACTTGAGCGGCACAGGCTAGCAGACTGCGTATTTCGGGTGGGAAGATGGTCCGCACCTGTTCGCCAGCGCACCTGGTTCCGATTGCCGCACCGCGTCGAGTTCTCAGTCAAACGTTGGCGATACCCTGGATCGCTGCCGGCGCGGCTGACGACGTCGGCGTCGTGGTCGCTCGCGACAGACACCCACCGTTCCTCGAACACCGGCTGGGTCGCTTCTCGAAAACGGTGGCGCCAATCCAGTGTCGCTCCCATTCTGCGCGCCGGAGAGGGACGACCTGACCGACGGTCGTGACCTGCGCCTGGAAGGTGGCCGCGATGAACGCCCACGCCTCGTCGGCGCGCACGACATTCACGCCGGTGGTGACGGCGGTGACGGCGGTGGCAGCGAAGGTCGATCGTCATTGAACGCTGAGCGCTCCCGCATCGTGCGGATGAATTCGCGTGGCCACGCAAGCATGCCGACATCGCGGGCCTCGGCGAGCAGCGTGATCCGGTACGGGATGTCGATGCCGACGACGAGCACCGCCGCTCCGAAGGCGATCCACAGAGCAAAGGAACCTGCAACGAACGACGCGATCGCGGCCCCGGCGAGCGCGTACATGAGCAGCCACTCGACGGCGAGCGACGACGCCTGCGATGCCGGGGGAAGCAAGCCGCGCACGCGCAGCCACTGCTTGGTCGCCTCCGGGAGCGAGCCCAAGAGCGGCGCTACGGGGAGCAGCGCGAACATCAGCACCGTGCGCAGCGTGAGCGACAGCTGCTCGACGCGGGCGTGGTGGACGCGGTCGGGGTCGTATTCGACGACGAGGCCCTCGCGCTCGAACGGCCCGGGCTCCCACGGCGACAGCGTGTAGAGGTCCTTCGTGCCCGCCTTGTGGTGGCGCAGCAGCTTCCAGCGAACGCCGTCGACGACGACGATGGTCGGCCGATGCGCGCTGACGACGGCGCTGTCGATGGGGGAGCCGGCGTGGATGACGAGGGTGCCGTCGTCGCCGTACACCCGTTGGTCGCCTATATTGCCGGGGAGTCGCCGCGCGTTCGCGCCGACGACGGTGGGGAGGGGTGCGTCAGGCTTCGTCACGACGTCTCCGTGGATGGGAAAAACAGGGTCGGTCTTCAACGAGCGATGCGCGTCTTGGCTTAGGTCGTCTTCGAGGTCGACGGCGTCATCGACATGGCCCGGGAGTCGACGACACGCTCGGGGATCGGCGGCACGCGCGGGGATCGGCGGCACGCGCGACGCCCCACGGTGTGGTCGCAGGGCCAGGGACCCGTCAGGGCTTGACGGGGCTGGTGACCGGGCTGGTGGTCGGCGCTGGCGCCACGCCAACGACGGCGCAGACGCCGGCGTGCATACGCCCGCTGTAGCAGCCGGCGCGCAGCAGGGGCTCGCGCACCTGCCACACGAAGACCAACAGCAGGGCGACCATGGCGAGGAACTTCCAGCCTGTGTGGCGGGCCTCCTGCTCCCCCGGCGCTGGCGGCGACGACACCACCTCCAGCGACGAACCCGGCACCCTCGACGGCGTCTGGGTGATGCGGGCGGTCAAGTTGGGCGTCAGGCGCAAGCGGTCGTTCAGGGCCCAGCCTGCTCCCTCGAGAAACTCGGCCAGATTGCGGCGACGCAGCTTGAGCCAGCCGACGAAGCCCGACGGCACAGCGACGGCCAGGAAACCCAGCAAGACGATCGAGATCAGGTCGATCACCGTGAGGGCCTTGAGCTGGTTGACGATGAAGGCCACCGACGAGCCCACCGCCGCCACCGCCAGACCGCCCATCGCCACCGCATTGCCCATACCACCGGGCTGCGCGGCCGGCGCCGACGCCGGCGCTTCGCCGCCTTTCATCATCGACGACGCCGAGGTGGTGGCGCCGTCGATATGGAG
>CAJBHN010001092.1 GCA_903952805.1 uncultured Myxococcales bacterium
CCTATCAATGACATTGTCCCGTATTCCGGCTCCCCCTCGCCCTTCAGGGAGAGGGGGTTGGGGGGTGAGGTCAACGACGGGAGAGGGGGTTGGGGGGTGAGGTCGCCGGGCACAGACCTCACCCCCCGGCGTTCGGCCGGACCCTCTCAGACCTCACCCCGGCCTTCGGCCGGACCCTCTCTCTGAAGGGAGAGGGCCGAACGTTGCTCCACTGGAGGGAATGCTGGGGTCCGGGCCCGCCTTTTGTCAGTGTCGCCTTTCGCCACCGCCGCGCAGCCCGGCCGCCGATGACCCGAGGAAGAGCATGAGTCACCGCATCCTGATCATCGACGACGAAAAGAATATCCGGACCACCCTGGCCCGGGCCCTCGATCTCGAGGGCTTCGTCGTCGACAGCCGAGAGACCGGCTCCCTCGGCCTCGCCGCCATCGCCGAAGCCCCACCCGACCTGGTGCTGCTGGACCTGAAGCTCCCCGACATCGACGGCTTGACGGTGCTGGAGCGCCTGCGGGTCCTGCCGCAATTCCAGACCCGGTCGCCGCCGCCGGTGGTGATGATGTCGGGGCACGGCACCCTCGACGCCGCCATTCGAGCCACTCGCCTGGGGGCCGTGGATTTTCTCGAGAAGCCCATCGAGATGGAGCGGCTGCTTCTGACGGTGAAAAATGCCCTGCGCCTGTCGACCCTCGATGCCGAGGTCGGCAGCATGCGCCGCAGCGTCGAGAAGCGCTCGGGCATGGTGGGCAGCTCGCGGGCGTTGTCGGCCGTGTTGGAGGCCGTGCGCCGGGCGGCGCCGACCAAGGCGCGGGTGCTCATCACCGGCGAGAGCGGCGTGGGCAAGGAACTCGTCGCCAAGGCCATCCACGAGATGAGCAAGAGGGCCGACGGGCCCTTCATCAAGCTCAACTGTGCAGCGATGAGCGAGACCCTCGTGGAAAGCGAATTGTTCGGCCACGAAAAGGGCGCCTTCACGGGCGCTGACAAACGGCACCTGGGCCGCTTCGAGCGCGCAGACACCGGCACCCTGTTTCTCGACGAGGTCGGCGAGCTGCCATTGGGCACGCAGGCCAAGCTGCTGCGCGTGCTGCAGGAGGGAGAGTTCGAGCGCGTCGGCGGCACCGGCCCCGTCAAGGTCGACGTCCGCATTATCGCCGCCACCAACAGAAACCTCGTCGACGAAGCCGCCGCCGGCCGCTTCCGCGAAGACTTGTATTACCGCCTGAACGTCGTGCCGATTCAGGTGCCGCCGCTGCGCGAACGGCAGGACGACATCCCCGCCCTTGCTCGATTCCTGCTCGAAAAAAGCTGCGCCGAAAACGAAGTCGGCGAGAAGTCCTGGTCGGCCGACGCCCTGCAGGCGCTGCAGGCCCACGGCTGGCCGGGCAACGTCCGCGAGTTGGTCCACGTTGTTGACCGTCTGGCGATCCTGGTGCCTGGTGACACCGTCACGGCGGCAGACGTGCGGGCGGCGTTGCCCGGGGCGAAAAAGCTTGAGGGCTCGAGCATTCCCGAAGCAGGGGCCCTGTATGAGCTGCTGGAGAGCTTCGAGAAACGCATCCTCGAAG
>CAJBHN010001093.1 GCA_903952805.1 uncultured Myxococcales bacterium
CCAACTGCACTGCGTTTGCCCCACAGCGCTGCACCCACATGTGGCGTGGCAGGGGATAGAAACATACATGTACCCAGACGTTGACTTGCGGCAGACCCGGACTGCTTCCATTGTGGTCCGATAGCCGCTCGGTCGACGGCCGATGCCCTTGGAGTACCCCATGTCCGACCTTGCTGGCGCCGCTTCACCATCCTCTGCGTCCAAGAAAGAAGCGCGTCGCCTGCCGCTGCTGGTGGTCACCATTGTGGGTGGCGTCGTGGGCGGCCTGGTCGCCGCCATCTCATTTGCCGCCTGGGGTACCGGGCTGCTGGGCACCATCGGCGGCCTCGTCGTCGGCCTGCTGCTCGCATGGGTCTTGCCGCTGTTTTTGTCGGTGCGGGCCTCCCTCGCACTCAAGCGCCAGCGACGGCCTGTGTTGCTGCGACGACTGGTGGCCCTGTTCCTGGTCGGCCTCATTCAGCTGACGGTGTTCACCGTCGGCTTCAGCGGATTGGGTCAGGGCACCGTGACGCCGGCGGGAGAGCTGGCGGCGGCGGCGCTGCCGCTGCTTGGTCCAGTCCCCGTCGTCGGTGGCATGCTCCATCAGGTCGCCAGCGAAGGCGGCGTCGTCGACGTGAGCCCCGCCACACCTGCTGGCTCCCCCACGTCCCCCGACCCAAGCACTCCCGGCCCAACGGGCACACCGCCCCAAGCAACTCCAACGACCACGGTGCCTGCCTTGTCGGCCCGCGCCGGCGGCCGCCCCATCGGCACCATCGCCGCCGTCGCCACCACCACCGACGGCGACCTGGTCGCCCTCCGCTGGCAGCTGGCGTTTGGCGGACAGACCACGCTGAGCGTGAACTCGCTGACGGCATTCGCGGCCGTGGGCGCCCCCACCCGCGTCGAGAGCAGCAGCGATGGGTACCTGGCCGTCGTCCTCGCTGGACAGCAGCTGCTCCAGATGGCCCCCGGCAAGGACGCCGTCGCGGTCACGGCCCTGTCGCGCGGTGCCAAGGTGGGTGAGCTTGAAATCCAGACGCTCCGCGACGTCGCCATCGGCCCTGGCGGCACCCTGCTGGTCGCCCTCGACGCCTTCGACGCCAACAAGAGCGCCGTGGTGCAGGCCCTGGTGGCCAGTCCGGGCGATGGCACGGCATTCTTGGTGCGCCGCGGCGGCACCGCCGTCGACAACGACGGCGCCCACGACGGCAAGGAGCACAACACCACCCACGGCTACAGCATCAAGAACAACGACGGCAGCGGCGCCGTCGTCGTCGAGGAAGTCATGCTGGCCGGCGCCGACGACGTCGGCATGAAGCTGGACGGGGCGCAGTTCGTCATGAATCCGCGACGCCTCCTCGTCGGCCGGGTGGATGCACCACGGGCCCTGTCGGAGCTGACGCGCACGGGCGAAGACCCAAGCGGCGTGGACAATGTCAGGCTGCAGGGTTTCGCCGATGCCGTCGCCCTGCCCGATGGCCGCGTGATCTTCGACGCCAACTTCGCCGAGGACGGCCCCCGCGGCTGGCTCTTTCAGGCCCGCCTGGGTGCCAGCGTCTTCGCGGTCGCGCCCGAACTGGTGGGCAAGCCCGAGGCGCCGTTTGGAGACAAGGCCCCTCGCACCCCGCATTTGTCGGTCGAACCCGAAGGGGGCTTTGCCTTCGTCAACCGCGACGGCGCCGTCGTCGTCGGCACCCTGCAGCGCCTGGGCGAAGCCAAGGTGTCCATGCTGCGAGCCGACGCCCTCGCCAGCGGCGTCGCCGTCGGCAGCGTCGCCCGGGTCAACACGCCACGCCTGGCCGCCGGCGGCGAGTGGCTGCTGGCCAGGGTCGACGTGCTCGACACCGCCAGCCAACGGCGAGAAGCCCTCGTGTTGGCGTCGACCGCCGACCTGCTCGCGGGCAAGGTCGAGGTGCTCGCCATC
>CAJBHN010001094.1 GCA_903952805.1 uncultured Myxococcales bacterium
CGGCGGCAGCCGCCTCCTGACCCTGGGCGCCGTGGGCACCATCGCTACCAGCAACCAAACCAGACATGACCGCGTGGGACATCAGCGCACCTCGACAGACAACAAAGACCGGGAGCGATGGGGGAAAGAGGGCGGCGAAATCGCCCGCGCGATGGCGGCGGCGGCGGCGCCGATGACCTCGCCGAAGGCCACGCTGGGCAGCGGTCGGGGACCGCGAGCGGCGACGCGCCACTGCAGCAGACCACCCTCGATGACCGCCAGGATGCTGGCCCCGTGCAATCGATGCTCGTCGTCGGACATCGCCGACAATTCGGGGCGATCGAGCAGCAGGGCCCGAACGCACAGGGCCCGGGCTTGCTCCTGCACCTGGAAAACCGCGGCGCCGATGCCTTCGTTGGACGACGCCTGCCCCCAATAATCGATCCATACCGCCAGCAGACGCGCCGTCTCGTCGTCGTCGCCGGAGAAATGCCAACGAGCCAGCCCCGCCACCGCCGAACGGCCGTCGGCGACACGACCGGCTTCACGATCCAGGAAGGTCGCCAGACGCCCGACGTATCCCGCCCCCAGGCGGCGCATCAGGGCCTCCTTCAGCTCCTCCTTGCTCGCGAAGTAGTAGTGGAGGGCGCCGCGCGCGATACCGGCGGCTTCGGCGATTTCCGTGACCGACGCCCCCAACGTCCCCGACGACGACATCACGTCAAACAGGGCATCGAGGATGCGCTCGCGCTGACCAGCCCGGCCCTCGCCCGGCACCACAGGCGCCTTGAGCGCATCGCCACCGACCTGGCCGTCAGCCATGCCCCGACCGGTGCGTGGGCGGACGCGACGATGGGCGGGCGGTTGGATGGCTGGCTGCATGGTGGCTCCTGGACCCGCCCGGGCGGCATGGACAGGTGTCTTGGACGATCATCCAAACACATGTCGATCGGGCCAGACCACGACGAAGCCGTCAACGACTGAACATCATACCGACGTCCCCCGCATGGCGGATGGGAGAAGGACCGACATGTGGGACCAGCGCTGTGGCGTGGCCTCAGCCGTTCACGCGCTTGCGAGCGGCCATCAAGATGGCGTTTCTGACGCTGCCGCCCTTGGCGATGGCCCGGACGTCGGACAAAGCCAGTTTGTCGACGAGACTCAAGGCGTCGACCAGGGGCGTTTTGGGGTTCTTCACCAGGTTGCGCACCACGTTGGCCGAGCGCGTGAAGTCCTTGGCAATCCGGTGCAGGCACTCGGGATTCACCGACGTCATCCGCGCGATGGCCTCGACCTCGTCCAGGGCGATGGCCGGGTTGTTGAGCACGAATGGATGCAGCGTCTTGTTGCTGTCTTTGAGGATCAAGAACCGCAGCTCCTTGCCCCCGTGCAGGGCGGCCTGGCGCTTGTCGGCAATGCTCATGGCGGCGACCTGCTGAATCAGCGACGGGTCCCGCACGCCGTCATCGTCATCGTCGTCATCGTCTTCGGCGTCGCCGGCGGCTGCGGCGGTGGCGCCGTCGTCCTCGTCGTCGACAATGACCAGGGGCATCGGCTCACCGTCGGCGGGGTGCATCATCGCATGGGCCATGACGGCGTCGACGCCGGCCCGGGCGGCGGCCCCCACCGACAATGCCGTCGCCATGCCGGCAAAGCCCTGCAGCACCTCGCAAGCCAGTTCGAAGCGCGCCCCATCGGGGGCCTCGATCAGCACCTCGACGGGAGCGAAGCGGGGCAGGCCGAGGTCCCTCAACACGTAGAGACCGCCGCGGGCCAGTTGCTCACCGCACAGGACATGCAGTGCTGCGAAGTTCAAAGATCGGACCATGATGCGCATGGTGCAACGCTACCTGGGCGGCCGCCGTCGGCCAGTTGCGATCCATCTCATTGAATTATCAGGCCTTTTGACCGTCGCCCCTCGGGCACTGGTCGCAGACGGCTGTCATGGCTACCAGCCGTCATGGAGAGTTCAAGGACCGAGCAGCTGCTGGCCCGCGTCAAGAAGCTGCTGGCGCTGTCGACATCGAGCAATGTCCATGAAGCAGCTGCCGCCGCTGCCGCGGCCCAGGCTCTGATCACGCGCCATCACCTGGACGAGGTGCTGGAGGCCGATCGGGCCGGCGAACACGACGGCGACGACCCGATCACCGATGGCAGCGAAGCGCCCCTCGAGAGCGCCCGACGTCCCCGGCGCTGGCGCTTCGCCCTCGCCGATGGCCTGGCCCGGGCCAATGGTGGCGTGGCCTGGTCTGTCGAGGGCGCTGACGGTACCCAGCTGTGCTTTTGCGGCCGGCACAGCGACCGCGTCGTCACGGCCGCCCTGTTTGAGGCCCTCGCCACGCGCATCGAGTGGCTGTCGGCCTCACATGGAGCCGGCAAGCCCCGCCAATGGCACGAAGCCTTCCGGGTGGGGGCCACCGACGCGATCATCGAGAGGATGCTGGCGGGCAACGAGCAGGCCACCGACGACACCAACCCGTCGGCGCTGCAGCGCGTGGCCCCCAGGCTGGCGGCTCGACGAGCAGCGGTCGACCGCTTTGTCGAAGCCCACCTGCGCTTTGGGCGCGGTCGAGGCTACCGCGTGGATGCCCGAGGCTTCGCCCACGGGCGGGCGGCGGCCGCCACCCTCGCCATTCCCGCCACCGGCAAACCACGCTGAGGCCGTCGACGACGACGGGACATACCACCGCTGGCGAAAGACGGCGGCGCAGGCGACGCGGGCGACGATTGCTTCGTGTGTGCCCTTGTGTGCCCCGGCCGTCGGCTGGCGGGCTCAGCGCATGCCGTCGATGGTGATGGTCTTGCCCGCGACAACCTCGACGGGAACGTCCCTGATCTTGCCATCGCGCTCAACCTTGAACAGGTAGCGCCCGACCACCAGCTTGAGCTTGCGCTGGCGGGACACATCGTCGTCGCCCAATCGGATGGTGACCTGGTCGCTGGTACGCACCAGCTGGACGATGCCGCTCGGCACCGTGTCGTAATTGGCCACGCCGTCTACGACGACCACGGTAGCGGTCGACTTCCAGCGCAGATCCTCGGCGACCAACGTGGCCGTGCCGACGGGGAGCCGCAGGGTGCCGCTGCCCATGCCCACCACCGTGCCATCCACCACCCAGCGAATGCGCGCCGGGGCCCCCCGGGCAGCGACGTCGACCATCTTGACGGGCGGCGAAGACGGCGGAGGTGGAAGTGGAGCAGCACCAGCATCGACGACGGAGCGCACGCCGGCGTCGACCGCGACGTCGGCAGCCACGCCCGCCCCGCCCTTGCCTGCACGCAGCGCCACCGCCACGACGACGATGACCAGTGCCAACAGCATCACGACAATGGCAGCAACCGGTGGCCCCGTGCGCCCAGGTGGCGTCAAGACATCAGCGATGATGTTGGGCGTCGCGGGGGTGGTGACGGGACGGATGGCTGCTTCGTCCTCGCTGATGCGCGCAGCCTGCCCACCGGCTGCCACGGCGACCATGGCCGTGGCCGGTGCTTCGACGACGGCGGACGCCACAACCGATACCGGTCGTGGTGCAGGCAGGGGCTGGGGGGCGGGCGCAGGCAACGATGAAGCGTCGTCATCACGGGAGGCCAGACGCGCGGCCTCATAGGCCGGCACTGTCGAATTCACAGCCGCTGCGTCGACGTCGGCGGCAGCTGGTGCGGCCGGGGCTGGCTGCACCTCGGAGACCGGGTTGCCGCGGTTGGCGGCCGCGGGCAGCAGTTGGGCCAGGAAGGCGACGGTGGTCTTTTTGCCGCCGACGCTGCCGGGGCTGGCAAGCTCCTCCAGACGGTCAGCGACCTCCCGGCCCGAGGCGGGACGTTTGCTCTTCTGCTTGTCGAGGAGTTGCAGGATCAGCGCATCGAGGCCGGGCGACACCGCCGCGTTCAGCGTCGATGGAGGCTTGGGCACGTCGTTGAGGATGGCGTGCATCGTGTGCCAGTCGCTCTGGCGATCGAAGGGCCGCTCACCGGTCAGCATCCAGTACATGGAGACGCCGAGGGCGTAGAGATCGGCACGGGCGTCGAGGACCTCGCCGGTGATTTGCTCTGGCGGCATGAACGGGATCTTGCCCCGCAGGTTGCCCGTCTTGGTCTTGGGCCCGCCGAGATCGCCCTTGGCGATGCCGAAGTCGAGCACCTTGGTGACGCCGTCCTTGGACACCATCAGGTTGTCGGGGCTGACGTCGCGATGGACCAGGTGCAGAGAGCGCCCCTGCTCATCGACGAGATTGTGGGCGGCATGCAGACCGACCGCGGCATCGGCGATCGTGCGGCAGACCACATCGATGGGCAGCGCCCAGCCCTGCTCCCACGACGACGCGGCCAGGCGATGCAACGTCAGGCCGTCGAGGTACTCCATGGCAATGTAGAACTCGCCGCCCTCCTCGCCGAGTTCGAAGATTTGCACGACGTTGGCGTGGCTGACGCGGGCGGCGACCTTGGCCTCGCGGGCAAACATGTCGACGAACTGCCGGTCAGCAGCGAGATGGGGGAGGATCCGCTTGAGCACGACCAGTTTCTGGAACCCTGCCGCCCCGGCCTGTTGGGCCAGGTAGACCTCGGCCATGCCGCCCACGCCGAGGCGCTCGAGCAACAGATACCGCCCGATGCGCTGGGGAGACGGTCCGCTGATGACGGTGGCGTCGCGGGCCGCGTCGCCAGCCACGGTGTTGGGAGAGTGTGAATGAGTCGGCGGCTTCGGCGCCCCGGACGATTGGTCGGCCACGGTGGGTACGCTACACTTCCCGCCGCGTTGTGGTGTCGTTTTGTTGCAGCTTCCCGCGGCCCCCCCACCACGCCTGCCCTCAGCCCCGGGCCTCCGCTGCGGCCAGCGGACCGGCGCCTTGTCGAGCGCTCCTGCGGGAACGGGGCCCCGTTGAACGCCGGGACTTTGGCGCCTAACAGGCTGAGGTGAAAACGACTTCGTCGTTTGTCACCTCGCCTGCTGTCCTTCTGGAGGGTCTGTTCCAGACCCTC
>CAJBHN010001095.1 GCA_903952805.1 uncultured Myxococcales bacterium
GAAGCAGAAGCAGAAGCAGAAGCAGAAGCAGAAGCAGAAGCAGAAGCAGAAGGCGCAGGAATCATGGAGCACCGTGTGCGGCGACTCGGTCGCCGCTGAGCCTGAGCATCGTGGACCGAGCAAGAGAGAAGTGGCCGCGGCGGGCGTCGGCGGTGGCCATCGCGAGAAACGGCAGGACCGCCCGCGCCTCCTCGAGGGTGGAGCGCCCGACCTTGCCCGAGCCTTGTTCGACCACCAGCATCCCCGTCACAGCGTCGTGGGCGTGGGCGGCGGCGACGGTGGCGATGGCGGTATCGGGCGCGAAGGCAGCCGCGCTGCGGACCCGGATGCTGCGCTGCAGCTCCACCACGGTGAACCCGCCGTCGCCATCGTCGACCAGTCGCCCCGGCGGACCGGCCAGCCGCCATGGCAGCTCCGGATCCACCACCAGCGACGACGACGACGACGACGACGACGACCCCTGCCACCACATCGGCAGACGCTCGGCAAGCTGGCCGGCGAGCAGGGCCACCCGGGGTCGAGCCCGCTCAAGAGCGTCGTCGCTGAAGGCCCCGCGGGCGAGGTCGTTGTGCAGCTCGGGCCAGACGGCGGCGATGAGGGCGGCGGTGACCGCGTCGACGTCGGCCGTCGACGTCACGAGCTGGCGGGCGGCGATCTCGACCAGCCCCGCCAGATGGCGCGGTTGCAGCAAGCCACTGCCGGGCGACAGGCGCTTGAGGGGAAAAGCCCGCAGCAGCTGTCGCAACGCGACGTCACCGGGGACCTTGATCAAATCCACCAGGGTGCGCACCGAAACCGGGGCGCCGTCGAGGCCCGCCAACGACGCCACCGTCGGCGACACCAGCCCGGTCCACGCATCAACGGGTTCCCCGTTGGCCACGCGGGCCATGGAACGATGCAGCTGCAGCAGCCCGCGGGCGTGGGTGTGGGACGCCAGGGCCACGATCGCGCCAGAGTCACCGGCCGCCGCGCGCACCACGAGGTGCTCGGCGCGGTCCAAAGCGGAGGCGGGGTCGTCGGCGAACGCCCGGCTCCGGCTGCCACGCCGGACCAACAGCGGCGTGAGCGCCTCGTAGCCCACCCGACGACCGTGCAGCGCCGAGGCCACGTCGAGGACGAAAGGCGAGGCCAGCGTGGGCCTCTCGGTGCCAAAGTCGATCGCCGGCACCGACAACCACAAACGCTGACGAGCAGCGCCAACGACGGCGGCAAAGCGACGGCGCTCCAAAGCCTGATGGCTGGCCATATCTGGCAACGGCACACCAAGGTGGGCTGACAGGGCCGCCATGACGTCGTCACCCAGCAAGGCATCCTGGCTGCCCTTGCTCGGAAAACGGCGCTCGGACAAACCCAACATGCACACGACGTCGAACTCGCCCCCCAACACATGCATGGGCGCCAGCACCCGCAGCGAGCGCTCGGTCAACGCGCCCCGGGACACCTCACGCTCCAGCAGCGTCGTCAGCTCCAGCCTCGCTTCGACGAGGTCGAGCGACGGCCCGGCGTCGTGCAGCGTCAACGGCGCCAACATCGCCAACAGCCTGGCCCGGTCTTCGGTGGGCCGGACCCAGCGGGTCAAAAACGCCGTCCAGCGGCGGGCGTGAGCGCCGATGCTGCCGGCGGCGGCGAGGGTCTGCAGGGCGTCATGCAACGCCGCTGTCGTCGACAGCAACGCCGCCTGCGCCGCCTGGGCCGCCTGCTCGCGCGGCTCGGTGGCGGCCCACGCCTCGTCGCCGGCGGCTGGGCCGGGAGACGACGACGACGACGACGACGACGACGGCGACGACGACGACGACGACGACGACAACGACGGCGACGACGACGACAGGGCCGACAGCAATCGCCCCAGCCCCCGGGCGTTGCGATGGGGGCTGAGCAGGCGTCGCCAGCGTCCCCTCCCCACGAGGGCCGCCGGTCCCAGCGCGGCGCGGACGGCGAGGGTGGGGTGGGTCAGCAGCGCGTAGAACGTCTCGGTGCTGGCGTCGTCCTGGGCGACCTCGACGGCGAGAGCCAACAGGCGCGCCGGCGGCAGTTCGGCGGCGGCCATGCCCACCAGCCAGGTGGTGGGCAGCACCGCGCGAGCCAGGGCCTCCTCGAGGGCGGGGCGTTGACGGCCGTCGGGGAGGGCAATGGCGATGCGGTCCAGCGCCACGCCGCGGGCAATGGCGCGTCGCACCTCGCGAACGGCCTCGGTGGCCTCGCGAACGTCGTCGGGGGTGCGAGCCAGCTCGACGCTGTCATCGTGCGCATCTCGCCCATCGTCACCGGCGGCGACCGCGCCCTGGACCCGGCGCAACGCCGGGGGCAGCGAGCTGGTGTCGACGTCGATCACCGGGATGTGACGGGCCGCCATCAAGGCCGCGAGGCCGAGGGGGGCCGGGGGCACGAGGGCCTGCCCGGGAGGGCGAACGTGGATCGCGGGACGACGAGCAAGCCAGGCCGAGATGAACGTCAGGAGGCCGCGGGGCAACTCGCGGTCGCCGACGACGACGGCCCCCTGACACAGCGCGGCCCCGACGGCGGCGTCGGCGCCGACGCCGACGTGGTCGAGGCTGGCCAGGGCAGCCCGGGCTTCGTCGTGGGGACTGGCGTAGCCGGCCGCGGCGCGGGCTTCCTCGACGGCGGCCATCAGCGATGCCAGCAAGGTCAATCGCTCGCGCACATGGGAGCCACCGGCGCCGGTGGTCGCCGCCGCCGCCGCCCGCAGGACCTCGCTGTCGACGCCATGGGACTCCAGGCGCTGCAGGGCGGTGTCGGTGGGCTGCTGCCAGCCGGGGCTCTTGAGCAGGGGGCCATGGCGACCCAGGCTGTGCTGCTCGACCAGGCGAGCCACCAGGCGCCGCAACACGGGGCCGCGCCAGCCCGGGGGTTCGGGGCGACGCTCTCGCCAAAACGACGCTGGCAGCTGCTGGCGCAGCAGGTTCTCGGGGCTGTCGAACCAGACCCGGATGAACGAGCCGTGGTCGGCCAGGGCCCGACGGGTCAGCACGCCGTTGGGTCCGGCGGGGACGACGACGACGATGGGGGCGGTGGCGTCGCCCAACTGCTGCCGCAGCCGGGTGACGGCCTCGGCGATGGCGTGTCCCAGCGGCGTACCGCCCGGCGTGGTCTGGTCGGTCATCAATCCCCCTGCCCTGGTGCCTGCACCGTCGTTGCCTGGTCGTTGCCCGTGACTGCGGGCCGGGCCCGGGTCTCAGGCGGTGATAGCGGACCTTGCCCCCTGGATGCGACCAGACCTGTCGCAGCTGCCGCGAGAGACACTTCAAGGACGGTCACGGCGTGTCAGCGCGTGCAGTCGGCATGGTGCAGCGGATTGGGCAGCGTAAGGCCAAAGCGGCTGACCTGCTCCGACACGCTCCAGACCCCACGGCCGTCCTCGTCGTAGCAGACGGCCTCGCCCTGGACTTCGGGGGGCCGCAGCACCTCGACAAAATCGGCCTGGCTGACGCCGTCGACCTGCAGACCGTCGCCGAGTTCGGCTTCAAAGACCGCCTGGTAGGTCCGCAGCAGCAGCCGGGTGCCGGTGGGGTGCAGGCTGGCGCCGGTGACCACCCGCAACGCCGCACCGCTGCCCGGGGTGTTGAAGGTGCCGCGCAAGCTCGCCTCCGTGATCACGTCCTCGACGAACGGCGCCGCCAGGCGATGAATGCGGGCGCCGTCGCTGACTTTTTGAAACAAGACCAGCGCGCTGGCGTCGGGCAACACCACGACACCCTCCACATTGCCCGGCCCGCCTTCCAGCGTGAACGGCAGGTGCCACACGCGGGTGGCGTCGACCGAGCCGAAGGCGGTCGTGATGTCGACCGCCGGCTCGGCGACGGCGTAGACCGCCACCGTGGCCCGAATATTGCCGTTGTCCCCGACGTCGGCGACCCACAAACAGGCTCCGCTGCCGTCGGGACAGGGGCCGGCCGCGAGGTCCTCAAAGTCGATGGCGGTCACGCCCGGCAGCACGACGGTGCCCAGGAAGCGCCCGTCGGTGGCCACGGCGTACAGCTGGGCATCGTCACCGGAATCGTTGTGCAGCCACAGCAACCCGGGCGTCGTCGGCGACGCCACGATCCCCGAAGCCTCGACCACGGCGCCGTTGACGATGCTGATCGCGACCGGCGCCGCCAACGATCCGGTGCAGACGTCGCCCTCGCCCTCGCCCTCGCCTTCGCCCTCGCCATCGCCTTCGCCTTC
>CAJBHN010001096.1 GCA_903952805.1 uncultured Myxococcales bacterium
CGAGGTGGGTCGCAATGCCTCGATCGACCCCGAGTGTCCAGCCACCTGGATCGACCTCGACACGAGCACGAACACCTCGCCGGTCGCCGTCGACAGCGACGCCGATTGCATCGCCGATGGTCTGGAGGACCGCAATGTCAACGGACGCTTGGACGATGGCGAAACCGACCCCAACCGCCGCGACAGCGACGGCGACGGCATCGCCGACGGCGACGCCGCGGGCGAAGACCTGAACTGCAACGGCCTGGTCGACGTCGGCGAAACCAGCCCCGCTGCTGCTGACAGCGATGCCGACGGCATCAACGACGGCGTCGAGCGCCAACGCGGTCTCGACCCTCTCAACGGCGACTCCGATGGCGACGGCATCCCCGACGGGGTCGACCCCAACCCAGCGTTGGCAGATCCCGACACCGACCGCGACGGCATTCCCAACAGCCTTGACCCCGCCATCAACAACCCCGACCGCGACGGTGACGGATTGTGTGATGGCCCCGGAACGGTGACCGGCGTGTGCATCGGCGGCGAAGACCTGAACCTCAACGGCCTCGTCGACCCCGACGAAACCAACCCTGCCCGCGCCGACACCGACGGCGACGGCCTCAATGACGGGCGCGAGGACACCCTGGGGACCAACCCCCGTCTGCGCGACAGTGACGCGGACCTGATCAGCGATGCCATCGAGGTCAATGTCACCAATACCGACCCGCTGCTGGCCGACACTGACGGCGACGGCATCAACGACGGCCTGGAAGACCGCAACTTCGATGGGCAGCTGGACCCCGCGAGTCGCACCGGTCAGGAGACCAATCCCCTCGCCGCCGACACCGACGGCGACGGCATCACCGACGGTCTCGAGGACCGCAACAAGAATGGCCGCGTCGACGTAGGCGAGACCGATCCCCGCGTGGTTGATGCCGACCTCGGCCTCGACCCCGATGGCGACGGATTGAGCAACGAGCAGGAAGCCGCCCTCGGGACCAACCCCGCTCGCCGCGACAGCGACTGCGACGGCCTCACCGATGGTGCTGAGTTCAATCGCGGGACGGACCCTCTCATCCCCGACACCGACGGCGACGGCCTGCGCGACGGCCTGGAGGCAGGCACCCAATGCCGGACCACCGGTGCCACCCCCGAGACCGATGACGCCTGTGGTGCGACGTGCGTGACCGACGCTGACGTCGCCAGCACCAGCGACCCCTTGAACCCCGACACCGACGCCGACGGCATTCGCGATGGCATCGAAGACCGCAACGGCAACGGCCTCGTCGACGTTGGCGAGACCGATGCCCGTGATGCCGACACCGACAACGACGGCGTCGTCGACGGCGCCGAAGACAGCAACCAAAACGGCGTGGTGGACCCCGGCGAACTCAACCCGCTGAACCCGGCCGACGTCAACGCCACCATCAGCGCCTCGTGCGCCAATCCCATCACACCAGGACTCTTCCCCCGCGGTGAAGCCGACATCCTGTTGGCGCTGTCGCCGGATTTTGCGGCCGCCAACGTCCGGCCCATCGTGCAAAACGGTGTCGAGATTGGCTCATCGGCGTTTGACGCGACCCGCAACATCTTCGCATTTGCCATCCGTCGCTCGCCTGCCCCCACGGCAACGGCGGCTGCGCAGCTCACGGCCGTTGAGGCCGCCCTCGGCGGTGACCTGACCCTCCCCATCACCCAGCAGTTCACGACGTGGGATGGCTTTGAGGCCGTTCGCGGCTCGTACAACCTCGCGGGGGCCGTTGCGTCTTCACAACGCATTCAGCAGGTCGCCCGGGCGTCCCTTGGTCTGTCGCAGGGCGACACCTCGGTAGCCCTCAACTTCACGGGCTCGACCAATGAAGCGGGCGCCGTCAAACTCGGCCTCGCCGTCATCCGCCGCAGCGCCCAGACCTCACTCATCGTTGGTGTCGCCACCAACCTCACGCAATTCAACAACGCCGCGAGCGGCCGCGACTTCCGCCTCGAGGACATCTCGGGAGGTACCGCCCAGGGCCAGGTCGGCGACGCCATCGGCCAGCAATGTGAAGCGGTGAAATCCGTCGCCGACACCCCCGTCGACTTCGTCTGGGTCCTCGACAATTCCGGGTCCATGGGTGACGAACTGGCTGCCGTGGCCCAGGCAGTCACGGACTTCTCCAATCGCCTCGCCCGCACCGAGCTTGACGCCCGCGTCGCCGTCATCACGACCGAATTCCAATTCCGCACCAGCGGACCGACCTTCGCCAGCAACGACAGCGTGGTCGGCACCTGCGGCTTCGGCCGCGTCTGCGCCAGCGACCAGCGCCGGTGTCTCGTTGACAACGAGTGCCCTGGCAGCGCCTGCGTCCTTTCGAGCCGGGTCTGCATGTGTGCCTTCACGGCGCCGGCGGAATCGACACAGTTCAGTGAATGCATCGGCAAAAAGGCCGAAATCGGCCCCCCCCCGAGCCCCGCGACAAACATTGCCGCTCTTGGTGGGTCGGGCGCCGAGGGGTCCTACAAGCCCATGCAGTCCGCCGTGACCGACGTGTTTCGCAACGCAGCCAACCTCAATGTGGCTCGACGTCGCATTCGCGATGCCGCTCGGGTCGTTGCCCTCTTCATCACCGACGCTGGCGAGCAATCGCCTGACAACCTGCCGCGCGTTCCCTACGCCCCCGCCAGTGCGTTTGTGACTGACAACGCCAATGGTGCCAGCACGGGTCGTTTCATCAACGAAACCACGGCTTCCACCCAGGCGACGACTTTTTGGGCCGACTTCTTTGGCAACCGCGCCGGCGGCGGCTGGGACCCTTCGCGCACGACGGAGCCGGCGATGTTCCTCGGCGGCATTTTGTGCCCCCGGGGCGTGGCCTGTGTCGGTGAGGAAGACGCCACCGGAGCGGGAGAGCCCAACTTCGCCACCAATGGAACCGGCGGTCGCCGCTATGCCATCGGTCGGTACTACACCGTCATCAACGAACTCGGCGGCATCGCTGGCAGCATCGCCGACAACCAGGGCAACGGCTTCAGCGGCGGCAACCTCGCCAACATCGGCCTGACCATTGAGGCCATCCTGCGCGCTGTGGTGACGGGCGCCTCGCCCTATCAGCTCAGCAAGGACCCCATTGCCTCGACCATCAAGGTCGCCGTCGAGGGCCCCACGGTCGGCGCCTGCAACATTGCCGACGTCCCCCGCGTGTCGACGCTGACCGGCAACGGCTTCCTGTATGACGCCGCCAGCAACTCCATCGCGTTCATCGGCACCTGCCGTCCGGCCGACGCCAAGGACATCGCGCTGTCGTACCGCACCTGGATTGACTTGACGGGCGACCCCGACGGCAACAACGACCCCTGCGGCGACTGCCCCTCGCCCTTCATCTGCGTCAACGACCAATGCCTGTGCCCCGGCGACTGCGGCGTGTCGGGCGGCCTTGGCGATGGTCAGACGTGCGACCCCGTCTCCTGCACCACCGAGTGCCTCGCCGACTGCGGCGGCTGCGCACCCGGCCAGGTCTGCGACGTCAACAGCGCCGACTGCGCCTGCGGCTGCCCCGCGGACTGCAACTTCGGCGGCGCCCTGCCGGCAGGATTCGTCTGCGACCAGGCCACCTGCCAGCCCAAATGTGCGCCCAACGGCTGTCAGGGCGCTCCGCCGGGCCCCGGCTTTGTCTGCGGTCCCAACTGCATCTTTGAGTGCCCAAGCGACTGTGGCGGGCTCCCCTCGCCTCAGCACGAATGCAACACCTCGACCTGCCAACCCGAGTGCTCGCCGGACTGCAACGCATCTTGTGACG
>CAJBHN010001097.1 GCA_903952805.1 uncultured Myxococcales bacterium
CGACGACGACGGCAGGTGCAGGCGCAGGTGCAGGTGCAGCGGCCAGCGGAGCCGCCGACGGACGCGGCGCTGGCACGGGCGCGAAGACGGCCGAGACCGACGCCGACGGCGGCGGCGCGGGGACGGGAGCGAAGACGACGGAAGGTGCAGGTGCAGGTGCAGGTGCAGCGGCCAGCGGAGCCGACGACGGACGCGGCGCCGGCATGGGCGCGACGACGACGGCAGGTGCAGGTGCAGCGGCCAGCGGAGCCGCCGACGGACGCGGAGCCGGCATGGGCGCAAAGACGGCCGAGACCGGGGCCGGCATCGACGCAGCGACGACAGCGGCCACGGGATCGGCCACGGGGGCCACCGCCGCCGGACGCGGAGCGGCGGGGACGGTGACGGCGGCCGCAACCGGCATCGTCCCCGTGACGGGGTTGGCGACGGGGAACGTCGACATGAACGGGGCGGCCACCGACGGTTCAGTGTCGACGACGACGGCAGCCCGCGCAGCGAAAGGCAACGGCCGCTCGCGCGACGGGACCGTGACGGCGGCCGTCGACGACGACGGCGCCACCATGGGTGTCGCTGGCGGGGCGGGGCTCCGCGCCGGCATCTCCACGGTCTGGTCCAACCCCGCGTCACCGTACATCGACACCTTCGGCATCGGCGGCACGCTGTTGGTCGACGCCGGCGGCTTGGTTGGCGGGGCCGGCAACGTCGACATGGACTCCGGAGGCGCCGACATCATCCCCGATGGGGCGTTGGAGGCCAGCGTCGTTGGGACCGGCTGGGATGCACCGGACCGGGGCAGCGCGTCCATCGACGGCGGGACGAGGGGCCCTGGTCGACGCAGGATGGACGGCGGCTGCGACGGCGCCGGGATGGCAGCGGCCGCCGTCAGGGGACGAGCGCATTCCAGGCAGGCAGCGGCGGTCGCTGGGTTCTTGGCGCCGCAGGTTGGGCAGAACATCGTCGGGGAGGTAGTGCGTTGCGCGACGGCGCTCAAGTCGGCGCTCCATCGCCACCAACGCCCACGCGGCCCGCAGCCTGTCAACGTTGCGCTTCGGCCCCCCACCTGAGCCGCCATCGGCGTCGTTTGACCCCAATCCCCCCGGTCGGCGTGCGCCTGGTGCCCCCCCGTGGTGGTCAGATGTCCGCGACTGCATGTATCGACAACGACGTCGTGGACGGCCCACCGACCGACCTGGTTTTCGCCCGGCGGCGGCGTCGGCAACGGGCCCACAATGAATCACCTCCCCTTTGACGACGTCACGCGATAGGCTGCTGCTTGAGGTGTTTCGATGGCGTTTCGGAATTGGAGTGAGGCGTTGCGCTCGGTGCTGCAGCCTGGTGATGCGGCGCTGGGCTGGGGCCCGCCATGGGCTGGCGAGAAAGGCACGCAGCTGCGCCTGCCCGAGGACGACGACAAAGTGGCCATCGACAACGGTGGCTTGCGGGCGAACCGGACCACCGGCGTCGTCAATGTCGACTTCGAGACCGAGACCATCGAGCTCGTCGCCATCGACTACACCGGTGGCGAGAGCATCAGTGATCGCGAGGCGCCAGCTGGTTTTTGGGAAGCGGCCAAACAGCTGACGTGGCCGTTGCCCGAGCGCTGACGTCGCTGACGTCGCTGACGGTCAGCGTCTCGCCACGAATTGGGCCGTCGCCGTATAGGCGGTGGTGGTGATGGACGGCGCCTGCCGTCCCGTGTGCGTGAGCTGCGGCACGACCTCGACCACGATGGCGCGATCCGGTTCGCGCACCACCACATCGGCGATGTCGCCCACGTCGAGCACGCCCACCACGCAGGTGGCGTCGTCGACGTCGATGACGGTGTCGAATTCCCGCCAGCCGCCGCCGGCGAAGGCCCGCAGGGTCACTGGCACCTCGGCGCCGGTGGCGTCGTGGGCGCTGCCGCACCAGCGCATCGACAGCCCGGCGAAGGTCTGCTCGGCGTCGGTGCCGTAGGGGGCAAAGCTGGCCACCAATTGGTGGCTGGGCGGGGTCGTCGTCGACGCCTCCAACACCCAGGCATCGCTGAGGGTCAAGCTCCCGTCGCCGATGGCCCCTCCCGCCACCACCACGCGGCCCGCCACCACGCCCAGCTGGGCGCGGAAGCGGGCCGCTGGCGTCCCCACGCCCAGGATGTCCACCGGGTGGACCTCGGTCCAGGCCGCGCCGTCAAAAGTCCACACGTCGCTGCACGCCGAGGGGCCACCCGCGTCGGCGCAGACGGGCGGTGACGACGTCACATTCTCACCCCGGACCGTGCCGCCAAACACCCAGGTCAGCTCGCGCTCAACGTCAAACGCGGCAGCGGCCCCCTGACGGGCAGAAGGGTGGA
>CAJBHN010001098.1 GCA_903952805.1 uncultured Myxococcales bacterium
GCTTTTTGTGCGGGCTGTCGTCGCCGGCGACGACGGCTGCGAAGCTCACGAAGCACCAATGGTGTGGTGCGCTGGCCCAGTGGCGCTTCGCGGATGTCCTCACGTGGTGCGAACAGCGAACCGCATCGACCGCAGCAGGCTACCGAACGACGACGACGTAGCCGGGCTTGAAGCGGCGCTCGAACGACGCACGGTTGCTGTCGGGTCCCCAGGTGGAGCACACCACTCGTTCGAAGACGTCGGCGTAGCGGTCGATGGCGTGGCCGAAGGCGTCGGCGACCACGTCGGCGTCGTTGCCAAACGCGCCACACCCCCAAGGGCCGATGACGAGGGCGTCGCAGCCTGCGTTATGTGCAGCAGCAAGGACCATCAGCGTGCGGCGACGAAAGACTGCGGGTACTTCATCGAAGCGCTCTCGGGGCTCGTGGCCCTCGGTGGTTGAGGCCAAGAGCCAACCAAGGTCGGGGGCGGCGGCGGTGATCACCGTGGCGTGAAATGGATGCTCACGCAGCGTAAGGTCTTCGTCGCGAAAGAACGGGACGTCGTGACTGACGATCATGTGGTCGGTCACGAGTGCGCTGGCGACGCGACGGTTCTCGGTGAAATAGGGCTTTGCGTGCGGGCTCGTGAGGCATGCGTACAGCGCCGAGCACCGGCACAGCGCCTCTTCTTGGGCACGAGCGCCATGCAGAAAACCGCCGCCGGGCTTTACACCGTTGGCGTAGTTCAACACGGCCACCCGTCGAGCACCCTCCTCCAACAGGCGCGCCACGCTTGCCCCGGACCGCAGGTTCCAACACGCGATGCTTGTCTGCAGCGAGGTCGACGACGGCGGGGCCTTGCGTGTCACGAGGTCGTGCAGCGTCGTTGGCACGTACACCGTCGTGCGCCCGATGGCCCGATCGATGTCGTCACGCAACGACACGCGCGTGCCCGAGGGTGCGTCGTAGCCGCCGGCGTTCACGATGGCGATGGTCTCTGTGCCGATGTGCTCGAGGGTGCGGGGCGCCATGGTGCTTGTTAGCGCGGGCCGCCGAGGGCTGTCGATGTAAGCCTTTGCGCGGCATGCCCGTGGCGCTGGCCTGGGTCTGCCAAATGGCCAGGGCACCAACGACCGATGCGAGCAGCCACGCCGCCAGCGCAAATGCCTCAGCAGGACCACCGCGGCCCGAAGGCTGCTCCTGACTTCGAGTGGCCGTCATGCACCACCGGTCACCACGCGCCCGCGCGGCTCGCACTTCTGCCGACTCTTCCATCCACACGCTGGCCCAGCGCCTGGGCACCCGGCTGTTGCAGTTGGGGGCCGTCGCCGGCGCCATCGTCGGCACCGTCGCCGTCATCGGCACCGCCCTGCGTGATGGCCCCGCACCCCGCTCCGCCAGCGTGGTCGCCGCTGAAGACGACACCCGCGCCTTCTTGGATGAGCGCGCTGCGGTGCATCTGCGTCGCCTCCGCGAACTCTGACTTCGCCGGTCCTGCCAAGCCTTGCCGGGACGCGTTGCGGGTGACGGGCAACGGGATAGAGGGAAGCGATGTCCCGAGTTCCCACCGCTGGTCGTGTTGCCTCACGTTTTTTCGCACATCGACGACGTCGACTGGGACTGGGACTGGGCGTGGTGGCGGCCCTGAGCATCGCGGTCGCGAGTGCTGGCTGCGCCCCTGCCCTCTTGCACGTCGCTCTGGGCACCGAGAGGGGGCAAGGCAACCTGCGGGAGCACGAGCTCGTCGTCGGCGGCGTCCGCCACAGCGTGCTGGCGCGCCGGGGGGACGGGCCCACCGCGGTGCTGCTGCATGGCTTTGGCGGCGACAAGGACAACTGGACCCGCATGGCCGCCCACCTGCCGTCGTCGTGGACCCTGCTCATCCCCGACCTGGCGGGCTTTGGTCACAGCGAGCGCCGCGACGACGTCCAACATGATGTCGTCGCCCAGGCTGAGCGCGTCCACCTGCTGATCCAGCACGCTGCGTCTCGCCCCGTCATCCTCGTGGGCAACTCGATGGGCGGCCACATCGCCGCCGCCACCGCCGCCCTCTACCCCGCCGACGTCGCCTTCCTCGTTTTGGTCGACCCCGCCGGGATCGTGTCGCCCGAGCCGTCCGAGGTCGGCGCCGCCCTCGCCCGCGGTGAACCCAATCCATTGCTCACCACCAGTGTCGCTGACTTCGATCGCGTGATGGGGCTGATGTTTGTCCATCCCCCCGCACTCCCCGACGTCGTCAAGAGCCACTTCGCCGCCCGCGCCAGCGCCAACCGCCCCTGGAACGACCGCGTCTTTCATGAAATGCGGCAGCATCCATTTCTGCTGGAGAGCCATCTGGGCGACATCCACGCCAAGACCCTCGTGCTGTGGGGCGCCGACGACAAAGTGCTGCATCGCAGCGGTGCGCCGGTCTTCGTCAACGGGATCCACGACGCGCGGCTGGTCATCATGGAGGGCACCGGCCACACGCCCATGATCGAACGACCGCTGACCACGGCGACCGTCGTCGCCGACTTCGTGGCCATTGCCGATGACCGCGCAGAGGTCGCGGGGCTGCCCGGGTTCCGCGGCGCCCTCGCCTGCAGGTGGAGATGCACCGTAGGGTCGGGCACCTGCCAGGAGCGCGCCGTATGACCAGCCCCCCGACGAGCAAGATGGTCGATGTCCACACCCAGATTCCTGCGGTGCCCAGCGACGGCAACGAGGCCGACGCCGTGCGGGCCTCGATCATCCGCCATCTGGCGTTCACCCTGGCCGAACTCCCCGAGCACGTCGACACCCTCTGGGAGCCCTACGTCAGCCTCGCCCTCGCCGTGCGCGACCGCATGATCGACAATTGGATCAAGACCCAGGAGAGCAGCTACCGGCACGACGCCAAGCGGGTCTATTACCTCTCGCTGGAGTTCATGATGGGCCGCACGCTGGGCAACGCGATGCTCAACCTGGGGCTGACCGATGCCTGTGAGCAGGCCCTGACCGACCTCGGCTACCGCCTGGAAGATCTTCGCGAAGCCGAGTGGGACGCCGGCCTCGGCAACGGCGGCCTGGGTCGGTTGGCGGCCTGCTTCCTCGACTCGTTGGCGACGTTGCAGCTGCCGGCCTACGGCTACGGCATCCGCTACGAACACGGCATCTTCCACCAACGCATTGAAAACGGCGCCCAGGTCGAGGTGCCCGACACCTGGCTCGAATACGGCAACCCGTGGGAGATCCCGAGGCACACCGACCTCTTCCCTGTGCACTTCTTTGGCAACGTCCACCAATGGACCCACGACGGCCATCTGCGCTGCCGGTGGGAGAACACCGAAACGGTGGTGGCGATGCCCTACGACACGCCCATCCCCGGCTATCGCAACGGCACCGTCAACACGCTGCGCTTGTGGGCGGCGAAGGCGGCCAAGGACTTCGATTTCACGAATTTCAACGCCGGCGACTACCGCGGCGCCGTCGAAGCCAAGATGCGCTCGGAGAATATCTCGAAGGTTCTCTACCCCAACGACAACGTTCCCGAGGGCAAGGAGCTGCGCCTCAAGCAGGAGTACTTCTTCGTCGCCGCCACCCTGCAAGACATCATGCGCCGCTACAAAAAACAGGCGCGCATGTTTGACGACGACAAGGTCACCCTGCCGTTTGCCCGCTTCGCGGCGCGCAACGCCATCCAGCTCAACGACACGCATCCCGCCCTCGCCATCCCCGAGTTGATGCGTCTGTTGGTCGATGAGGAGGGCCTGGCCTGGGACGAGGCGTGGGCCATCGTCGAGGCCACCTGTGGCTACACCAATCACACCGTCATGCCCGAAGCCCTGGAGAAATGGCCCGTGGCTTTGTTGGGGCGGGCGTTGCCGCGTCACCTGCAGCTCATCTACGAGATCAACCATCGATTCATGCAGAAGGTGCAGGCGGCGTTTCCCGGCGACGACGACCGCTGCGCTCGCATGTCCATCATTGAAGAGGGGCTCGAGCAGCGGGTGCGCATGGCCCATCTGGCCATTGTCGGCAGCCACAGCGTCAACGGCGTGGCGGCGTTGCATACAGAGATTATCAAGACCGATATCTTCAAAGACTTCGTCGACCTGTGGCCCGAGCGTTTCAACAACAAGACCAACGGCGTCACCCAGCGCCGATGGTTGCTCAAGGCCAACCCCCGGCTGTCGTCGGTCATCACCGAGCATATTGGCGATGCGTGGATCACGGATCTGACGAAGTTGCGTGCGTTGTCGGCGCTGTCGTCGGACCCGTCCCTGCAGGCGCAATGGCAGGCGGTGAAGCGCGCCAACAAGGAGCGCCTCGCCACAGAGATCGTCGCCCAATACGAGCGCCGTGGCGTCGCACTTCGCATCAACGTCGACTCGATGTTCGACTGCCACGTCAAGCGCATCCACGAATACAAGCGACAACTTTTGAACGTGCTGCATGCAGCCACGCTCTACCTGCGCATCAAGGACAATCCCCAGGGCACGTTCACGCCCCGCACCATCCTGTTTTCGGGCAAGGCGGCGCCGGGATACCTGACGGCCAAGCTGATCATCCGCCTCATCAATGCCGTCGGCGGCGCCGTCAACAGCGACCTCGACGTCGGCGACCGCTTGAAGGTGGTCTTTTTGTCGGACTACCGCGTCAGCCTCGCCGAAAAAATCTTTCCGGCGTCAGACTTGTCAGAGCAGATTTCGACGGCGGGCACCGAAGCCTCGGGCACCGGCAACATGAAGTTCGCCCTCAATGGCGCGCTGACCATCGGCACGATGGACGGGGCCAACGTCGAGATCTGCCAAGAAGTCGGCGCTGACAACATGTTCATCTTCGGCCTGCGCGCCGACGAGGTGCGCAGGCTCAAGCAGACCTGCGAGCCCTGGACCTTCGCCGCCGGCAACGACGAACTGCGCCGCGTGTTGGCCTTCATCGCCAGCGGCGCCCTGAGCCCCGAGGACCCGAGCCTGTTTCGCGGCCTCGTCGACCAATTGCTGCATCACGACGAATACCTGCTGCTGGCGGACTACGCCGACTACATCGCCTGTCAGGACCGGGTGTCGCAGGCCTACCTCGACGTGCCGACGTGGACGAAGAAGTCGATCGAAAACGTCGCCCGCATCGGCACCTTCTCGAGCGACCGCACCATCCAGCACTACGCGACGGACATCTGGGGCGTGAAGCCCGTGCGCCGCTGACGTCGTCGTCGTCGTCAAGAACACCGTTGTGCCACGCCGTCTGCGTCGGCGCCGAGGTGGGCGCGGCCTTCTCGCGGGTGTTCACGGTGACGGTGATGGGCTCAGACCAGGGGACGTGGACACGAGCCGGTTCACGAGACGACATCATCCGTTGCGAGCGCACACGGGCAGCGCCGACGAGGCCCGGGGACGGAAATGCCGAGCTTGGTCCTCGTGGAGACCACAAGGCGCTATCGTGCGGTCATGGCACCACGGACGGTCATGCTCGTCATCGGTCTGCTGCTCGTCGGCTTCGTCGTTCCGGTGACGCTGCTGAGGTGGTGGAGCGCGCATCAACGAACGGCGCTGTTTGACGAGCACCGCGCCGCGGTGACGGCCAAACTCGAGGCGATCGAGCGCTTGCAGGCCCGGGTCGCAGCCATCCCGCCCGTGACACGCGACGCGTTGACGGCGGGCGCCCGCCCCCCGGTGATGGCGGGCTATGATCACCGCGCGGAGAGCAACGGCGCGGTCGTATACCAAGAGGACCTCGGCGACGTCAGCCGCGTCGACCAGGCCGCACCACACTACGGCCGCCGCATCTTTCAGGCGGACCTCATCGTCGACTGCGCTCGGCTGATGCGGCAGGGGGTCTATGGCACCTACGAGCCACAGAATGTGAACGTCGACGTCGCCCGCGGGGTGCTCGAGGCCTGCGAGCAGCTCGCGTACGTCTACATCTTGCGCACACGCCACTTCGAGGGCCTCGTGTTCTCGGGCGACGTCGTCGCCTTTGAGATCGACACCGGCAGGCACCTCGGCGGCTTCGCGCTGGCGTTCACGAGCGACCCCCGCATCGACGTGGTGAAGGACACGTCGACGCGCGTGGATCAGACGAGCCGTGGCGGACGACTCCGGAACAAGCGCGTCGTCACCACGACCGAACACCTGGTGCGAGACGACTTTGGCGCGGTGCGCGGCGAACTCGATGCCCGCATCGAGGAGGGCCTGCGCCAACTGATGCCCGGCCTGCGCTGGCTCGACTGATCGCCCGTCGAGCTCGCCGCTGACGTCGACTCAGCCGAGCTTGAGCCTGGCCGCCAGCGCCTGCGGCACAAGAAAATGGGTGGCGCTGACCGATGGATTGTGACCGCTGGGGGGCGGATAGGGGTAGATGGTGCGGCCACGACGACAAAAGCGCTCGACGCGGACGTAGCCGGCGCGGGTGGCGCACTCGGCCCACGACGTCGACAGATGGTCTTCGAGGGTGCCGGTGGCCCGGGCCTCGGCGGGGCGCAGGTGTTGGCCCGAGCGCTCGTGCACGTAGCGAAAGCCGGCGTGGTAGGTGTTCCACGCGGTCTCTTGGAGGTCGTCGACGCTGAGGGCGCTCTCCTCGGTGAACAACAGCACAATGCCGGCGTCGTGGTAGCCGCGAAAGACGGCGGCGATGGCGTCGTCGGTCTGGTCCCTGATTTCGTGGAAGCCGTTGCCCACGACCATGACGGCGCCGTCGGGGTCGTGGCCGGCGGCGCGGATGGCGTCGACGAGGCGGGCGCTGTCGGCGATGTCGGTGCGCTCGACGAAGTGCATGTTGGCGGGGAGATGCCCCTGGCGATGTTCGTCGCGGGCGGCGGCGATGGCGGCGTCTTCGAGGTCGGCGCCGAAGTATGACAAGCCCTGCCCGCTGCGCTCCAGGCGTTGGCGGGTGGCCTCGCCACGGCCGAGGGCGTGCTCGATGAAGACCGTGTAGGAAAATCCCGTCTCGCGACAAAACGCATCGAGGGCGTCGTTGGCCTCGCCGAAGCTCTTGGCGTTGGCGGCCTGGCTGGCGGCGACGTTGGCGCCGCGTTCGACGTGGACACTGCCGCGGCCATGACGCCAGATCTGCGGCAGCTGATCGAGATAGGTGCGATAGGCCTCAATGATGCCAAAGGGCCCCGGCCCGCGGCCGAGCACCCGTCGCCCCACGTCGGTGACGACGTGCTGATCGTCGACGACAGCGGCGGCCCGCAAGATCGACAACGCGATGCGGCCGGTGTCTTGGGCGGCGGGGCACAGGTCGGCGGGCATCAGCGGCGACGGCTGGTGGGACAAGACGTGGGCCCGCCCCGCCGCGGCCAGGCCGACCACCAGCGGCACCAGGCGATGGCCCACCTCGACCTCGAAGGCCGTAGGGCTCCAGACGCCGGCCTGGCGCACCGACGGCGGCAGGGGAGCGCCCAGGTGCGCGAGGGCGGCGGCGGCGTCGCCGATGGCGGCAGCGACGACGTCGGGGTCGGGGTCGGTGTCGGGACCGCAGGCGATGGCCCACGCCAGCGACGGGCTCGAGGTGTGCTGCAGCGGCGGCAACTGACAGAGACCGCGCGCATGAAGATGGGGCGCCAGGCGATGGCCGCCGCCCTCGGCGCACACCACGACACCGCGCGCCAACAAGAAGCGCAGATCGATGGCGAGTTCGTCGGCGTCGACGCCGGCGATGCTGTCGGCGCGCACCACCTCGCCGCGAGCGAGCTGCGCCATGACCCCCATCGCGGCCAGGTGCCCCACGACGGCCCGCAACACCCACAGGTCGCTGGGGGCGCAGACCGCGGCGCTGCGCACCACCTGCCCCAGCACGGCGGCGGCACGGTTGAGGTCGACCAGCGTGTCGACGTCGAGGTCGGCGGCGGCGGAGCGGGCCACGGCGACGATGGCATCCCTGGCCTGCAGACAGGCCATGCCGTCGCCAAAAAGCATCGGCACCCAATCCCGCAGGCGATGCCAGGCCGCTGGCTGCAAATACGGGAACCCCGACGACGTCAGCCCGGTGGGACACGTCATCACCACCGCCAACTCGCGGGCGACGGCACTGCGGGCGATGGCAGGCTCTTGCAGCAGGCGATCCGTTGGAGTCATGGGCTTCCTCGTTCGCGCAGTGTAGGACTCCATCCTACCCCGTTGCCCATGTCTGGAGACTGTCCACATGCCCTTTCTGTCGATTCTGGCGCTGGCGGTGGGCTTGTCGATGGATGCGGCGGCGGTGGCGGCGGCACGGGGCCTGGCGACGCCGGTGCTGCGTCCCCGCCATGTGCTGCTGGTGGCGCTGTTCTTTGGCGGCTTTCAAGGCCTGATGCCGTGGCTGGGCTTCCTGCTGGGCAGCAGCCTGGGCCCGCTGGTGCAGGCCTTTGACCA
>CAJBHN010001099.1 GCA_903952805.1 uncultured Myxococcales bacterium
ACAATGTCTTGCATCAGGTGGCGGTTGCTGACCACGCCGCGGCAACAAACCAGCGGCGTGCGCTGAATGACATCGACGGCGGTAAAAGCCTCATCGACGAGCACATGCTGGCGACGGGCGGCGACGATGAGGGCGTCCATGACGTAGCCCTCGATGGCGTCTTGCGACAGCAACCCCTGACCCAACACGGCGTCGACGACCTGCACGGCCTCACCGAGGCCTCGTCGTGACGCTGCGAGGCGCAGGGGATTGGACCCGATTCCTGTCAAAAACAGGTCATGGTGGAGGGCGTCAACGGTAACCGCGACCGTGCTGGTCCTGAAGTGCGCCCGACTGCCTTCGAGGCTGCAGTTCACTTCACCCGGTTCCGGCGCTGGCACGGGTTCGCTCATCCATCGACCACGCAGCGAAAGCCGACGTCGTCGGCGGCTTCATCTTCCCATGATGTGTGGTGGAAACGACCCGTGGCCGCGGGCGCTTTGCGGTCCGGGCCGCCGCGGACCACATGGCCCGAGCGGTGGCGGGACGCGGTCCACTCCCATACCTGACCGGCGCTGGCGACGTCGAAGCCCATGGTGCGGATGATCACGGTCCACTCGGCCTGCAGGGGCAGTCGCTTGTTGGCCCAGCGCGCATAGGCACGAGCGTCTTCCACCGACACGCCAGTGACCGGCGATTGGCGCAGCCCCTCGGGGACCTCCGTCGCCGGCGACCACGACCGAGGCGGCGCGTGCCCGGTGGCGACGACGAATCGCTGATAGGCCTCGTGGGTCACGGGTGCTGCATCCATGCGCAGGCGTGGGGCGACCCGGCACATCAAGCGTTGGTCTCCCGGCCACAGTTCCAGGGTGGGCGAGGTCGGCGGCAGCTCATCCGTCGGTTCGTCCCAACACCCGGCGTCGCTCGGCGGAGTCATGACCAAGACCGTACCACCGCTTGGAGAAGACGGGTGGTGGTGGCCCCAAGGTCAGTCTGGCTGGGCCATCGGGCCCTGGCCCGAGTCTCAGGGGCAGGCGATGACTGCCTGCCGCCCACTTCTTTTCCTCGTTTTTTTCTTGTTTTTTTCTTGTTTTTTCTTGTTTTTTCCTTGTTGGCGTCGAATCCACCGGGACGGCCATCGGCAGGCGCTGCGTCGCCGTCGCCTGCGGACGTGCCGGGTGTTCGGCGCGCCGGCCAGCCTTTTTTCGCCTCGGGACCTCCCCGGCAGGCGGGACCTTGCTACGGTGACGACAATTCGTGCGCAGCGCGATGCGCACAGGCCTTCACAGTGGGATCCTTTGGACATGGACTTAGACCCGACATCGGCGGCCATCGACCGACCATTGCTGCTGTGGCGGGAGCGCGCGACGACGATGCTGCTGGCGGCAATGGGCCTGCTTGGCCTGCCGCTGGTGCTGGTCTTTCTCGGCCCGCTGCTGGAGGCCCGCTCCTACGGCACGCTGGTGTTTTCGGTCTTCCTCGTCGTCGCCGACCTGTTCTTCGCCTGGCGTCGCAGCCTCTCGTTGCCCTTCCGGTCGGCGTGGGCGGTCTTCAACATGGTGTCGGCGGGGGTGCCCGAGCTTTTTCTGGGTGGCGATCGCGCGGCGACGGCCGCGCTGTTTCTGGGCGCCGTGTTCCTCGGCGTACTGCTGCTCAGCTGGCGGGCCGTGACCGCCCTCGTTTTGACCTACACGATCCTCCTCGCTGCGACCGCCTGGGGCTATGCCCAGGGCTCTCTGCCTCTCGGGCAACTTGTCGTCATCGACTGGAACTCGCCGCAGGGCTGGCTGGGCATGTGGGCCGTGATCGTTTTTGTCGCGGTGCTGACCATCATCGCGGCTGAGATGATGTTCCGGCAGTTGCGGGTCACCCTGCAGGAGCAGCAGGCGGATGCGAGCGCTCGCGAGCGGACGCTGCAGGAACTGGTGCAGGAGCGCGAAGCGACCATTGCCTTGCGCGAGCGCGTCGACAGCGCCGTACGCTCCGGCGCCGCCCTGGAACGCGCGCTGGCGGATACGTTGTCGGCCGTCAGGGCCGGCTTTTGGGAGACCGAATTCGCCACCGGTGCTGCGTCATGGTCGGATGGCATGTACCCGCTGTTCGGCTACCGACCCGGTGAGGTCGAGCCGAGCGAGGGGCTGTGGCGCGAGCGCACCCACCCCGACGACTACGCGCGGATGATGGCGGGTTCACTTGAGCCGACGTTTTCGAATGAGTACCGAGTCATTTGGCCCGACGGCCAGATCCGGGTGTTGCGCTCGCAGATGAGCACCATCTACGACGACGGCGGGACTCCGGTTCGCCTCCGTGGCATCGTCACCGATGTCACCGCTGAGCGGGAGACCGCCATTCAACTGCAGCGGCTCGCCGAGGTCGCCAGCCGCACCGGCAACGCGGTCATCTTCGCCAATCTGGAAGGCCGCATCGAATGGGTCAACGATGCCTTCACGCGCATGAGCGGCTGGCACCTCGACGAGGTCGTCGGCAAGACGCCGGGTGCGGTCCTGCGCGGACCGTTCACCGATCCGGCGTCAAGCGCCATGATGCGGGCGGCGATCGCTGCCCGACAGCCGTTCGAGTGCGAGATCCTCAATCACCACCGTGACGGCAGCCAGTACTGGATCCATATTGAAGCGCGAGTCCGCTTCGACGACCAGGGCAACGCCACGGGTTTCGTCGCCGTGGAGTCTGATGTCACCGAACGACGCCTGGCCACCAGCCGCGATGCGCTCGCGCAGCGCATCGCCTCGATTTTGCTGACCGCAGACACGATCCAGGCGGCGACCCAGGCCGTCATGCAGGAGCTCGTGCGCGAGCTCGACATTCGGGTCGCCCAACTGTGGTTGGTGGAGCCCGGCAATCCCCAGCTGGTATGGTTGGCGGGAGCGGCGGCAGCGACGACCGGCGATGCCGGGCCCGCGTTTCTGGCATTCAGCGCCAAGACCCCATTCGCCCGCGGCCTTGAACGAGTTGTCGGTGTCGGCATGCCCGGTGTCGTCTGGGGCACCGGCCAGGCCTTCGTCGTCGACGACTTCACCGTCGTGGCGGTGGCTGGCCAGATGTCGCGTCGGGCTGCCGTCGCGACCGCCGCCGGGGTGGCGACCTTCTGTACCACCCCCATCCATGGGCCCGACGGCGTGTTGGGCGTCCTCGAGATTGGCGGCACCCGCAACTATCCTGGCCATGAACTTCTCCCCTCGCTGTTGGAGCGCGTCGCCGAGCAGCTGGCCACTTTCATGCTTCATGATGTCAGCCGCCGCGCCTACGAGGCCGTGTTCGATCGCAGCCCCGACGGGCTGCTGCTCGTCGGCGCTGACGGCAGCGTGCTTGATGCCAATGTTCGAGCCCACGCCATGTTTGGCGAGCAGAAGGGGGCTCGAGTTGACGCGCTGATTGACGGCGGCTTGTCCCTCGTACACGACGCCTTCGCCGTCCCGATCCCCACGGGCGAGAGCGCCGCCTCGTCGGCGCTCTTCAATCGCCCGGCGCATGGCGCGGCGGGAGCCTTTTCCGCCGAAGTCAGTGTGTCCGTCGCGCCGTCGTCGACCAAGCAGGTCGCCATCCTGTCGGTTCGCGACCTCACCGAGCGTCGCCGGATGGAAGAAGCGCTCAATCGCTCGCTGCGGGAGAAAGACACGCTCCTGCGCGAGGTCCACCATCGCGTGAAGAACAATCTGCAGATCGTCTCGAGCCTGCTGTCGATGCAGTCGGATTCGATGGAAGAAGGCTTGGCTCGCACCGCGCTGCTCGAGACGGTCTTTCGGGTCCGCTCAATGTCGTATGTGCATCAGCAGCTGTATGGCACCGATGGCCTCGATATCGTCGACCTCGGTGCCTACACCAAAACGCTGGCGACGTCGTTGCAGGGGTCGCTCGATGTCACGGCGCGGCTGACGTTTTCGCTGGCGAAGGTGGAGGTCTCCATCGACCGGGCCATGCCCTGTGGCCTGGTGTTGAACGAACTCCTGACCAACGCGCTGAAGCACGGGCGCTCAGCCGACGGCAGCTGCGACATCGACATCGGCCTGAGTGTTGACGGCAGCGGCGGCTTCTCCTTGACGGTGAAGGACCGCGGTCCAGGCCTGCCCACGCACGCGCCGCATTCGAGCTCTCTCGGGATGCAACTCATCCGCACATTGACCCGTCAAATCCGCGGTCGCCTCGTCGTTGAAAGCGACGGCGGCGCCAAGGTGACCATCCACGAGCCATCGGCGACGTAACAGGCGTCATGAGGCGTGGACTTCGACGCGTGAGGCGCCGCCCCCCATCGGGATCACCCGCACCTGGGCTCCGAGGCGCTCAATCAGCAACGGCACGTGGGAGACGACGCCGATTTGGCGTCCAGTCTGGCGAAGGGCGTCAAAGGCGGCCAAGGCCACGTCGAGCGTGTCTTGATCCAGGGCCGAGAAGCCCTCGTCGACAAACAAGCTCTCCACCCGACCACGGGCGCCCTCATTGGCCGACAGGCTCGACAGCCCCAGCGCCAACGCCAGGCTCACCAGGAATCCCTCGCCGCCAGACAGCGTCGCCGTTGAGCGGACGTCGTCGCCGGCTTCGGTGTCGATGACGACGAGGTCGAGGTCGTGCTTTTGTTGCAGTGATTGGGTGCGTCGGAGGCGATAGCGTGGAGCCAGCACCCGCAGTTGTTGGTTGGCGTGGCCGATGAGGGCATCGAGGGTGAGCCCCTGCGCGAATTGCCGGAACTTGGCTCCGTCGGCCGCGCCGATGAGCTGCGACAGGGTCAGCCAGACCCGACCGCGCTCCCGCACCGAGGTCAACTCGAGCGCCAGGGCCGACTGTCGGTGGCGCTGGACGTCGTCATGGGCCAGTTGGGCCCGGGCCATCGCCAGGGCGTCTTTGGCCTCGACAGCGCGGTGTCGGGCTTGGGCGAGGGCCTCCCGCATGACGTCGACATCAGCGTCGGCGTCGTCGTTGGCGGTGCCGCCCAGCCGCTCCAGCCGATCGGCGCGCTCGCGCAGCCGAGCCAGCGCGACGCTGGCAGCGTCGTTGGCCGCGGCGTGGGCGGTCTCGCCGCGACCGACGGCGGCGGCTCCATGGTCGACGGCGCGCTGCAGGTCGCCGTCTGTGACGTCGGCCAGGCCAGCCGCGCTCAGGGCGGCGACGGCGGAGGCGACGGCGTCGTTGGCGAGGTCGGCGGCCCGTTGGCGTTCGGCTTCGATCGCGGCGGCGGTGGCGATGGCGGCGTCTTTGGCGACGACGGCGAGGTCGGCCTGCTGCATGGCCTCGCTGGCGGCCCTCAAGGTGCTGGCGGCCAGTTCGACGCGGTGGCGGGCCTGCTGCAGGGCGATGGCCTGGGCGCCGAGGGCGTCGGCCCGAAGCTGCAGGACAGCGGGCTTGAGGCTGTCGTCGCTGTCGTCGTCGTGGACCAGAGCAAGGGCGGTGGCGGCGTCGAGGGCGGCGTCGACCGCGCTGGCGCGGGCTTCCAGGTGGGCGACGTGCACGGCGTGGGTGGCGCGGGCGGCGTCGACGTCGTGGCGGGCGGCCTCGACGGCCTGGCGAGCGGCGGCGGCGCCGGCGACGTCGTCGTCGGCATCGTCGATTGCCAGCAGCAGCGCCAGCAGGCCCTCCATGGTCGGTGGCAGCGCCAGCGACGCCGGGGCCATCCGGAGACGCCGTCGCCGGGCTTCAGTGCCGCTCAGGCGTTCGCGGGCGGTGGCGCGCTCGGCCTGCAATCCCTGCAGGCGGTGCCGCTCATCACCGATGGCCTGCACCACGGGGTCGACGCCGACGCTGCGGCCGGGAAACAAGGTGGGTGCGGGTGACCACGGGTGGGTCTCGCTCCCACACACCGGGCAGGGGACGCCGTCGTGGAGCTCCGCCCGGGCTCGGGACAGGGTGGCATCGGCGGCCTGACGGGCCAGGGCTGTTTCCAGGCGTTGCACCATGGCGGTGGCGGCGGCGAGTTCGGCGTCGACGCGGGCGACGTGGCCGCCGTCGGCAGCGATCATGGCGTCCAGCACGGCGGCGGTGACGGCGTCGCGGTTGGCAACGTCGACGCCGGCGGGCAGCGATGCATCAACGGCAGCGTCAGCGGTGACGGCGCGGACATCGGCGGCGTCGGCCACGGCCTGGGCGGCGTCGACGGCGCGGGCGACGGCGTCGGTGATGGCGCGGGCCCCCTCCAGCTCGGTCAGCGCCGTCGCCAGCGTCATCAGCGCAGCCCGGGCGATGGCGGGGTCGACGGCGCTGCAGTCGGCCTCCAGGCGATGGACCTCGGCGGTGAGGCGCAGGCTCAGGCTGACGGCCGCGTCACGGTCGTCGCGGGCGCGCTGCTGCTGCTGTCGCGCGGCGTTCGTGTCGTCGTTGGCAGCCGCGGTGGCGACCCGGGCCAGTTCGAGAGCGCGCCGGAGGGGCACAGCAGCGTCGCTGGTGCGGCGCACCGCTTCGAGCAGGGGACGGGCGACGTCGAGGTCGTGGCGCGCTTGCTCGTTGATGCGCCTGGCTTCGGTGAGTTCGATAGCGGTGGCCTGTCGAAGCTGTTGGGCCATCGCGAGGACGGCGCGGGCTTGGGCGCACTCGCCTTGTACCTGGACCCGTTCCACGGCCGTGGTCAGGGAGGCGACGCTGCTGTCGGCGCTGGTGGCGGCGCTGCCGTGAGCAACGACCTGGCGCTCCAGGGCCCGTCGTTCGTCATCGTCGAGCACGCCACACAGCACCATCTGGTGTTCAAGGCTGTGCAGGTCGGCTTCCAGGCCCCGGGCCCGCTCATGGGCCGCCATCCCGAGCCGCGAATAGATTTCGGTGCCGGTGACTCTCTCCAACAGGGCGGCGCGCTCGGCGGGCTTGGCCTGCAAGAAGCTCTGAAAGCCGCCCTGGGCCAGCAACACCGAGCGGCACAGCTCGTCAAACGACAGCCCCAGTCGCTCCTGCACGAGGCGGCGCACATCGGTGTTGCCATCGCCGAGCGCCACGTCGGCGTGGACGTCGCGCAGCGTCTGTTTGTCGGGCTGCAGTCGGCCCGGGCGGCCCTTGCTGGCCCTCCCTCGTCGGACTTCCCATCGGGCCCGGTACAGCCGACCGTCGACGCCGATGAAGTCGACCTCGGCCAGGGCGCTGTCGGCACCCCGCCGCACCAGCGTGCATGGATCATTGCTCTTGAGCTGGTCGATATCGTCATCGCCCCTGAGCAGCGGCGCACCGCCGACGCCCGACAGCCTTGGCGTGCGCCCAAACAATCCCAGGGTCATGGCGTCGAGGATCGTGCTCTTGCCCGCCCCGACGGGTCCGTGGATGGCGAAGAGCCCCAACGTCGACAGCGGCGGCTGTCCAAGTTCGACGGCGAAGGGCCCTTTGAGGCTGGCCAGATCGCGGCCGCGGATGGCGACAATCCGCATCAGGGCACCTCGCCAGCGTCGACCGCGTCGTCGACCGCGTCGACGACCCTCATTGGGGGCGGCGGTGCCTCGGTCAAGCGGGCGTCGTCTTCCACGAGCGAGGCAAAGGCGGCCAGCAGCTCGGGAGCCGGCGCCCCCTCATAATGGCGCGCGTAGAGGGCCGAAAACACCGCGACCGGCCCAAATTCGGTCAGCCCCGACGACGGTGCCGTCGCCGCGACCACGTCGGAGAGCCCAAGGCCGTCGCCGTCGGTCTCACGCACGACCCGAACCAGGCGCACAGGCTTGCCCTCCAGTGCCGAATCGATCCGGGCCCGCAGGTCGGGGACGGGCTGGGTGAGCCGCACCCGCACCTCCAGAAATGGCCGTTGGTCGACGGGTCGGTGGTCGAGGTCGAGCGATCGCAGCCGGTCGAGCACGGACGCCAGGTCGTCGGCGCCGTCGTCGGGCACCCGCAAGAAGTCCACCGTCCGCGGTACCAGCAGGGGGGTGCAGGCCACGCGGTGGTCGACGTCGACGACAACCACCTGGTGTTGGTAGTGGCGTTCCGCCATCGACAGGGGCAGGGGAGAGCCGCTGTACCGCGCATTGCCCGAGGGGCCCAGATGCTGGGCCAGGTGCAGGTGTCCCAGGGCGGCGTAGTCGACGCCGACCTGATCGAAGAGATCAGCAGGCAGGGCATGACTGCCCCCAAAGAGGGGCCGCTCCGATGACGTTGACAAGCGCGCCCCGGCCAACTCGCAATGGGCCAAGGCCAGGACGGGTAGACGCGGATAGAGGGCCCGGGCCCGGGCACTGGTGCGCTCCAGCACCGCTCGGGTGCCGTCGACGACGAGGTCCGCCGCGCCGCTGCCAACGTCATCGTGCGCGGTTGCGAGCGACAGCTCGGGGGCCCGCAGAAACGGCACCGCGACGGCGACCGCGACCACCTCGCCGCCGACCCGCAAGGGGATGATGGCGTCGTCCCATGCGAGGCCTTCAGTGGCATGGCGTGCTTTGGGAAAGCCGCCAAGCACCGTCACCCCCAGGCTCAGCAGCACAGGGCCGGCAGCGTCGAGGCGGGCCGCGGTGTCGTGGTTGCCGCCGACGACCACGACCGCCAGCTGCGGCAACCGCCGCCGGGCCTCGGCCACAAAGGCAAAGAACTGCCGCTGCGCCAGCGCCGTTGGATGGCCGTGGTCATAGACGTCGCCGCTGATGAAGAGGGCGTCGGCGCCCTGGGCGTGGAGCGCATCGAGCAGGAACGCGAGGAAACGATCGTGCTCGTCATGGCGGCTATGGCCCGACAGCGTGTGCCCCAGGTGCCAATCGGCGGTGTGGATCAGGCGCATGGACGCTCCCCCTGTACCGATCCACCGTCCGAGCCGCCCACTTTGTGCGGCCCGGTACCAAGGCCTACGCCCAAAGGCTGAAAAACACGGAGAGATCCCGAGACGATCGCTCCACCATGATCTGCCCGGGCTCAAAGCTCAACGCCCCCCTGGACCCACATCCACAGCCAGACCGCAGGCCAGGACAAGCCAAGAACTGAGGGCGATTGGGGCGGGGCGGATGATTCGGCGCTCTACCCCTTGCCCGAAAGGCCCGCGGGCCGTATCCCGTTCCGACCATGACCGCATTTCTCGTCGTCTTGCACGTCCTCGTTTGCCTCTTTCTTGTCCTCTTCGTGCTCTTGCAGCCAGGTGCCCGCGGTGGCGTCGGCGCTGCATTCGGTGGCGCGGGCGGGCAAACCGTCTTTGGCGGTCGGGGGGCCAACACCTTCCTCGCCAAACTCACCGCCGGGGCTGCCGTGATCTTCATGCTCACGAGCATCACCCTGTCGTTCTTCGGCTCATCTTCGACTTCGGTCATGGCGAACAAGGGCAAGCCCGCGGTCACCGCGACGGCGAAGCCCGAAGACGCCAAGCCCGAAGGCGAAGCAAAGGCCGTTGTTGGCGAGGCCAAGCCTGCCGACAGCGTTCCTGTCGCCCCGGTCGGCGATGCCCCCGCCGCTCCCGTGGGCGAAGCACCACCGGCGCCCTGAGCGCACGAGCGTTCGTCAGCAGGCGCTGACGAATTTTCTCTTGCATTCTTGTTACAGGTGGCGCACATACCGACTCGTTCAAGCGCGGATGGTGGAACTGGTAGACACACTATCTTGAGGTGGTAGCGGGGCGACCCATGGGAGTTCGAGTCTCCCTCCGCGCACCAGAAAGGGACCTCCCAAAGAGGTCCCTTTTTTTTTGGGGCGGGCGTTCTGACGGCTCACGTACCGTTGCATCAGTCAGCGCTCCGCCCCAACCGCCAGGCCACCCATGCGTGCCCGGTGGTGTGATCAGACCGAACGCCGATCGCTCAATCACGCCGATCAGCC
>CAJBHN010001100.1 GCA_903952805.1 uncultured Myxococcales bacterium
CAGGGGGAGCTCGTACCCCGACAGATGGAGCCAGCCGTACAGGAACATCGAGCCGTGGCCCGCCGACAACACGAAGCGGTCGCGATTCAGCCAACGAGGTGCAGCGGGGTCAAAGCGCATCCCTTCCGAGAACAGCACGGCGCCAATTTCGGCAGCGCCCAGAGGCAGACCGAGGTGGCCCGACGAGCAGGCGTGGACGGCGTCCATGGCGAGGCCGCGGGCGGCGTTGGCAGCGTTCTTCAGGATCGTGGTGTTCATGGGTCCTCCAGGCGGGTGGTGGGTGGTTCTACACGGACCCCCGACCCAGACGCCAACGGCCCTCCGCCCCAGACACCAATGGCCGACGGCGAGACACCTGTTGCCCTCCCTGGTGTCCTCAGGTGACGCACCGCCGTGGCCCACCCACCCGTCTTGGGCACATTTGGGATAGGCTGACGGGTCGGCGGCACCGACGCTGCCCCAAGGACCCGCCCGATGGCCGACCCCGACGATCCGGCTGCTCCAAGACCCCGGCCCCGCGCGGCGCTGGCGTTCACCCCGTCGGCGGCCATGCCACCCAAGCCGGCGCCGCCACTGCCACCTCGTGCCCCAGGCCCGCGTTCGGCCAACGATCCCGTCGACAGCGGCCCCGTCTCCCGGCCCCTGCTGCGCTCCGGGGGCCTGGCCACCGTCCCCATCCCCGTCGCACCGACGACCGCGCCAACGATGCCCCTGCCGCCGCGCAGCGCCACCGGCTCGGGCGCCGTCCCCGTCCGCGGCGCCACTGCTGATGTCCTGGCCCGGGTCCCCTTGATCCTCGACGAGGCCCTGCCCCCGTCCCGACCGGCGCCGTCCCCCCTCAGCAACACCAGTGGCCCCAAACGACGGCCGGCGACAGAACCATCCGGGTCACCATCACCGACGACGACCTCGACGACGACGACCTCGACGACGACGACAACCTCGACGACGACGACCGGGGCAGCGCGGCGCCTGCCCACCATCGGCGGGCTCAGCGGCAGCACCCGTGCCGCCATCGGCACCTCGCTCGTCGCCGCTGGACTGCTGCTGCTGCCGACGGGCACGACGTACCGCTCGGGTGAGGCCCGCGCGTTGTCGGCGCAATTCGAGCAGCACACCCTCGCCCAGGCCGCCACCACCGACGTCGAAGGCGCCGTGGTCGCCATTGCCCGCACGGTCTCTGACGACGACGACAGCCACAAGGTGCTGGTGCTGCGGGACCCGGTGCCCGAACTCTTCACGCTGCCCGACCACACCCTCGTCGTGACCACCGGACTGCTGGCCCGGCTGCAGACCGACGCCCAACTCGCTGGCCTCATCGCCCATGTCCGCGGCCACGAAGCGCTGGGCCACCTGGAGCGCATCGACGAGGTCGAGGGCCCGGGGGTCCCAGACGCCCTCCGCAAGGCTGCCACCGCCGTCCACTCCGCCAGCGACGAGCGAGGCGCCGACGACGTCGCCTTCGAACTGCTGAAGCGCGGCGGCTGGCAACCACATGCACTGGCCCGGGCTGAGGCACTGCTGCTCGCCGACGGCGTCGGTTGGTCTCAGCACCACGTGCGCGAAGTGCCTCGCGTCGAAGGCGCCACCGGCCAGGAACGCCCCGCCTGGTACACCGAGTTCGTGCTGCCCCTGGTCAGGCTCACGCCGACGACGACGACACCGACGACGACACCGACGACGACACCGACGACGACACCGACGACGACACCGACGACGACACCGACGACGAC
>CAJBHN010001101.1 GCA_903952805.1 uncultured Myxococcales bacterium
CGCACGGTCGTATTCGTCGAAGGCGTCGGGTTCGGTGCTGCTCAGACCAAAGGCGCCAAAGACGTCCCCATCGCGGGCCACCGGCAACATGAGGCGCGAGCGGGTGACCGTACGGCGCGGGCCTTCACCCTCTTCGAGCTCGCCGTGACCCACAAACGAGTCGCGAAGCCTGAGGGACTGCCCCGTCCGCAGCACAAAGCCCGGATGGCTGTCCTGGGCCGCAGCCTCGGCGCGCTGGCGCTCTTGCTCCGTGAGCCCGGCGGCGTTGAACATCCGCAGCTTCCCGCTGTCGACGTCCAGCAGATACATGCCGTTGAACACGAAGTCGGAAAAATGCTTGAGCACCCCCTCGCAAGCCTCCGTCAGGCTCTCCAGGGTCTTGACCTCACCGATGCGTGCCGCCGTCTTGGCGAGCCAGGTCACCTCGGCGAGCGGAAGATTCTCGAACCCGGCACGGCCGGAGCGCGAAGACGGTGACGTCGTCATGCCAGCCACCCGGTCCGAACCACAGCAGCGACCAGGGTTTCAGCGGGATTCACCCACGCCCACGACGCTGGCAGCAACGTCGCCGAAAGACCGTCCTTGTCGGTCAGGCACCGAGACGCACCCACAGCACAAAAACGACTCGGAGACCCAATCGCACGCATGGCAGTGATCATGGTCTGGCCTGATGTGATGCCTGGCTTCTGCGTCATGGTCACTCCGTACACTGCCAACACGTGCTCCTCTGTTCGCAGAAAAGCTTGGAATACGGACCTGGCCAAGTCAGCGGCGCGACGAGCATCGGGTGTGGTACCATAATGAACCGGTGGTTCACCGGCCTCGTTGCTGGCACAACCGCCATGGCTCCACGCCGGGTGGGGCCGTTGCGGAACCAGCCAGACTGCGCGACGCAGGCGCCGCTGTTCGAGCGCCGTCACAAGAACGCTGGGATGACCGTCAACGTCTGTTCTGAAAGATTCTCCGCCATGAGACATGAAGACAAAGCCGCCCACCGCAGCGACGCCGTCAACGAACAACGGAAGTTCCCTCGAGTCTCGCTGGGCTTGTTGATCCAGATCCGGGCCTCTTCGATCGAAGAGTTCACCAGTTTTCACTGCGAAAACATCAGCACCGGTGGGATGTTCTTGCGTACCACGCAACGCCGACCACTGGGTACAGAGGTATTCTTTCAGTTCACCGTCGCCGGCGGCGGGACGCTGATTGAAGGCCTCGGCAAGGTCGTCAGAATCACCGACGACGGCATGGGACTCGAGTTCGTCAGTCTGCTTGAGCCCTCCGCCAGCATCGTCACAAAGCTCGTCAATGACCGCCTGCAAGGTGCGTGAAGGTGCGTGAAGGTGCGTGAGTGTGCCCCACCTCCGCAGCGTTGCGCCCGGCGTTGACGAGGGTCACTGAAACCCGGCGGCAGTCCGCGCCTGGTTCGTGACATCCCCCTACTGCCTCGCTGGAGGCGACGGTACCCTCATCCATGTGGCGGCGCTCGACCTCGAACGGCAGACGACACCGCGTGGCCGCCCTCGCGGCCGTAGCCCTGCATGCCGCCGTTTTTTTCGTCGCGCGTGATGGCGAGGTGTCCCGGCATCCGGCAGAGCGACCCTCCCTGACGTCGTGGACGCAGCAGCCCCCTCCTCGCCTGCCCATCACATTGGATGTGCGGCCCGTGACGCCCCCAAGCATCCCCGAGCCCGTCCAGGCACGCTCGATGACAGCTGTTCCGACGACGACGACGACGACGACGACGACGACGACGACGACGACGACGACGACGACGGCGACGACAACGCCGACGACGCCGACGGCGACGGCGACGACGACGACGACGACGACGGAGCCCTGGTCGGCTCCCGCCGGTGGCGTAGACTTGGCTCCCCGCCCGGAGAATCTGCCGCACAGCGTGATGCGACTGGTGCAAGGCCCGGGCAGCAAGGGTCCGCGGCAGAGCACCAGGAGCCTCGCGGCCGCTCTCGACTTCAGACCTGAGCAAGACGAGGATTTCGGCAAGTCTGGCGCGGTGCTGGCGGCGGCCCGGGCCGAGCGGCACCTCAGGGCTAGCTTGGCGTTTCACGACGTCACGGTGGGCATGGCCTCGGATTGGTTTCGCGAGGTCAAGCAGGCTGCCGAGCGCGGGTTTCGTCCTGGCGCAGCTGACCTCGACAACCCGGGGGAAGTCAGCCGTGCCGCCATCATGGCCAACTTCCTCCAGGACCCATCGTCATGGGACGACGAGGCCAAGCGCGTGCTGGGGCCGCTGCTGCAGGCGACGTCGTTGCACAGCCAGGACCCGATCAAGCGCCTGGCCCTGGGCGCCAGCGCCAACCTCGGCAGCCACAACGACACGCAGCTGCGCATGAGCACCATCGAGGACCTGCTGCGACGCAAGGAAGCCGGGCTGAGCGTGCGCTTTGCCTTCGAGGTCGACGTCCATCACGATGGCGAAGGCAAGGTCACCGCGGTCGACGTCCTTCGTTCCCACTTTGAAAAACAGCTGCAGGAGAAGATCCGCCTCGCCATCGACGACGCCGTCAAGGCGGCAGCGACAGCGCCAGCGTTGATCGCCGGCGGCAAACCGTTTCGTTCGCGATGGCTGTTTGCGGCCACGTGGTTCATCGACCCGCCCGGCTGCCTGGCCATGCCATCGGACGCCATGGGGGCCACCCCCGGCGTGCCCCAGGTGAGCTGCGGCGGCACCTTCGACGTCACCTCTGAAGGGGTAGCCACGTCGTCATTCGACGTACGTCAGCGGGTCACTGCTGAGCTGCTGCGGGTCACGCCTCTCAGCGAACGCCATTGATCCTGGTCAACGCCGGCGGCAGAGCACGCAGCAGGCCTGAGCGGCTCGTCATCATGGTGGCGAGGACAAAGCGCGCCGGCGGCGCGTCAGGGATCGCGGCACAGAATGAACCAGGAGTTGAATTCAACCTCGCCCTGCCAGGCCGCGCCGATGGAGGCGTGCGTCGACACGCGGCGCAGGAAATCGCGCATGCCACGAAAGACGAATCGTTGCAGCCCGACATCGTTGGCCACAAGCGGAGGCCATCTGGGTGTGACCGCCGTTTGGGGCAGCTGGCAGTAGTCGACGACGACGCCACCGCGTGCTGCCCAGTCCCGCGTGCCGTCGGTGGCAGCGCCCGTTTGGTATGCCACGAAGTAGCCGGGCCCAATGAATGGTCGCGTGATGCCTTCGTTGTAGCCGTAGACGCGGGCGCTGGTGTCGTCGGGGCGGCACATGTGTTTTTGGAAGTCACGAAACAGGGGCAGGGAATTCTTGCCGTGGTGAATCACCGTCGTCAGCGGTGGCGTGGTGGCCGGGACGAGATCGGTCAGCGTCAGCAATGGCGACGTCGCCGCGCGTTCATACAAGGCCCGCTGCTGCCGACGGTTCAAGGCATGAAGCGCTGCGCGACGGTGCTCGGCATCGGCGTTGTCCAGGAGGTCGGCGATGGCGACCATGGGGGCCGCGGGGTCGCGCAACAGGTCGCGCAACAGGTCGCGCAAGGTGTCATCCCGAATGATCATTGAATACTGACCACGTCCAACAGGAGGGCGCGAAGCGCCTCACGAGC
>CAJBHN010001102.1 GCA_903952805.1 uncultured Myxococcales bacterium
CCAAGTGGCCCCTTGCTGCGCAGCAGGGCTTCGTAGGCAAAGATCGAATAATCATGAGCCCGCACGATGGGCTGATACGCCATATGCAATTGGGCGACAGATTCAGAGAACTGCCGCTCTGTCGCGGGCAGGTCTTCGAACATTGACGCGGGCACCTTGGACAACAGCAACTGATGCTGAAGTTCGGCGACGTGACCATCGTTGATGGCTCGCTCAACTTCCCGATAGAACCGGTCAGCATCGATGGGCTTGGACAAAAACGCCGAGACACGGCTGTCAATGGCGCGGCGCGTGTCCTCGTTGCTCATGTGCCCCGACAAGACGATGGCAGGAAGACGAGGTCTTTCGACCCGCAGGCTGGCCAGCAGGGCGAGACCATCCATGTCGGTGAGGCTCACCTCGGTAATCAGCAAACTTGGCTGAACCGTTTGCACAACCAGGAGAGCGGCTTTGGCAGACACCGCCTCAAGGACCTCAAAGCCACGCGAGGTCAGCGTCCGGCTCAACGCGATGCGAAGGTTCTCGTCTTCATCGACGAGCAACACCACCTGAGCGGGTCCGGACCTGACTGCAGGCTTTTCGGCCACCACGACGGCTTCCGTCGGGACAGGCAGTCGCTGTGCGACGTCGGCAACTTTGCTGGCGGTCAGCGGCCCCGCCTTGACGGCCTCCAGGGCGCGGCGTGCAACGGTCAAAGCCGAACACGGCTTCCAAATCACCGGCGTATCCGCTGGAATGACTTCGGCGCTGTTGTCGAAATAGCCGGTGACCACCATCCGCGCCGCGTTGGGGGCGTCTATGGCGACCCTTTCAAGCAGCCGTGCCCCGCTCATCCCGGGCAAAACCATATCGGTCACCAGCAAGCGGAGATCGTGCTTGTGCTGCCCGAGCAAATTCAGCGCGGCCGCACCAGTGGAGGCCTCAAGCACATTGAACCCGATACGCGCCAGGGCCCGCGAATACATACGCAGCAATTCTGGCTCATCTTCCACCAGCAGGCAGAGTGCTCCGTCAGCCCATCCGGCCAGCGTGGAACCTGTCTCCGTCTCGAATTCATCGAGGGTCCCATTGGCCATCCGGAATTCCAATGTGAACAACGAACCCTCGCCCGGCGAACTCTGCACCGAGATTGTGCCACCGGCGCGTTCAACCAGCGATTTCGTCGTCCCCAAACCCAGGCCGGTGCCGTGTTGCGCGGCTTTGGTGGTGAAAAACGGATCGAATATCTTGGTCATCGTCTCAGGCGACATACCGCAGCCGTCGTCTTTGACGGTCAACGACAGTCGACGGGGGCCCGAATCGACCCCTTCGAGTGGCGAATGCACCCGGGCAGCGATCGTCAGGCGGCCGGTGCCTTCCATGGCATCCCTGGCGTTGGTCACGAGGTTCAAGACGATTTGCTCAACCGATGTCGCGTCAAGCTGAACGAACATGGGCTGGGGGTCGAGATTGAGTTCGACCTTGACCCGACCACCTGCCAACCGTTCAATCATTGGCAACGTCTTGCGGAGCACGCTGGAGAGGTCCACCGCCACCGACGTGGCATCGTTTTGGGGACGCGCTGTGTTCAACAGTTTGCGTGTGAGCCGAGCGCCGGCCTGAGCGGAATGCAGGATGGCGTCGAGGTCGCCCCGGCTTTCTTCAACGGTTTCAGCCTCGCGCGCCACTTCGGCCAGGGCGATGATCGCCCCGAGGACGTTGTTGAAGTCGTGGGCGATACCGGCAGCCAGGCGCCCAAAGAGGTCCAAGCGCTGGTTGTTGGCCAACGCCCTCTCAGTTTCCTGCTGTTGGGTCACGTCGAGGTGAAACAGCACCATGGTGACGCCGGACCCGTCGCGATTTTGAACGGGGGCCGCCACAACGGATGCCCAGAAGGTCGTGCCGTCGCTCCGGGTCCCGACATACACACCGCTGGCGTTTTTGCCTTGTTCGACTGCTTCACGAAGCCCCTGAACAACGATATCCTGTGCATCGCGAGCCGGCAGCCACTGGAGCGCTGACAACTCGGTCTCGTTGTCGCCAAGCATTTTGCGGTAGGCGTCGTTGGCGTAGGTGACGACCTGGACGCCGTCTTTGGGGTTGGTGATGATGATCCCGACCGTGGCCGAATTCATGGCCGAGCTGTATTGGCGGATTTGCCGGTCGGCGGCGTGACGCTCCAAGGCAACCCGGATGGTCACCGTCAGGCTGCGATCATCGAAGGGTTTGATCAGATAACCATAGGGCGCCATCGCCGTGGCCATCTTCACCGTCTGGTCGTCGTTGTAGGCCGTGATGAAGACGACCGGGGTGTCGGAAATTTGCTTCAGTGCCTTGGCGACCTCGATCCCGTTTTTCGAGTTGGCGAGGTTGATGTCCATCAGGACAATATCAGGTCGTTCTTGCTGGAAGGCGACCAGCGCATCATCGTGGTTGTCGACGACGCTGACGACGTTGTACCCAAGGTTGATGAGGCGACGCTCGAGGTCCATCGCGATCAACGCTTCGTCCTCTACGATGAGGACTCGGCGGGGAACATCGTCGCCCTTGATTTGCCTTTTGAAAGGCAACGCCTGAGCCGCAGGCTCGCGGGTGGCTTTTTCGACGGGGACATCAGCACCAACCAAGTCTACTGTCATTCCACCAGTATGCAGAATTTTCGACATCTCGCAATGGCTAACTGATTGTTCGGCGGCGACGTACTTTTGCCGATTTTGGTTTCAAGACCACAGCGAAACAGCACGATCGTACACGAGCAAGCAAAGCACAGACCATACACTGAATAGGCTGAGGGTTTTTCCGGCGGTCAGCAGCGTCGACCCGCGGCTCCATGGGCGCGCGGTGTTGCGAGGACGAGCGGCCCTTTGCCTTTGGCTTCACCCCGTCAGTTCGGCGGGAACCTCAATGCGAACAAGGGTGCCACCGGAGAAGGTCACAGTTCGTTTGGCCCGCAGTTGGCGCACCAACGCCTTGATGAGCGTTTGCCCGATTGAGCCTTTGCGCGGCAGGTCCTCGAGGTAGCCTGGTCCTTCGTCGGAGACTGAAAATGCAAAGCCACCCTGCATGCGCTCGATGCGGGTCTTGACGGCGCAGCGTCCGGTGCTGTCTCGACCGTACTTGAAGGCGTTGGTGAGCAATTCGTTCAAAACAAGCCCGCAGGGGACGGCCAGGGCGATCGGGACCTCAACGACCTCGGCGTCGAAATCGAGGGTGGCATCAGGAGCCAGCGAGGCCGCCAACGACATGCACAGTCGTCGTGCGTAGTCGCCAAGCCTGACGCGAGACAAATCATCGCTGCCGTAGATCTCCTGGTGGACGAGCGCCATCGACTGGATGCGATTGGAGGTATCTTGCAACGCGGCGCGCACCTCGGCGCTCTGCAGTTCCGAGGCCTGCATCGCAACCAGACTGGAGATGATCTGCAGATTGTTCTTCACGCGATGGTGGACCTCCTGCATCAAGGTCAGCTTCTCATCGAGAGAACGCTGCAGGGCCTCTTCCGCGCGGTGGCGCTCGGTCAAATCCCGCACGGCGATGATCGTAGACGGACCGGCCAATGCCCCTGGCACGCCCATCGTCATCTTGGAAACGGTGACCTCAGCTGAAAAGGATCCCACCGTCCCTCCCAAACCCTGCCGTTTGTAAATCGCGGGCCCGGCCGACGCCGTCGCCAGCGAATCCAGGAGTCCGTCGGCATCGTCAAGGAGTTCGCCCAACCTGCGACCATCATCGGCGCCGAAGAGATCAATTGCGCGCGCGTTGGCGCGTGCGATTCGACCGGCATCATCAACCAGCAGCAATGCGTCCGGACTGTGTCGAAACAGCGCTTCGAAGGCCTGACGACTGCTGTGCTGCAGCAGAAACGATGCAAACTGCTGGGCGATTCGCTCAACCAGGGAGGGCAACTGTTCATGGCCCGGGAAGTTATGCGACCCGCCGATTTCGATCACGGCCATGACGTCGTCAGAGCCCAGCACCGGGACGGCGCACACCGTGCGGATGCGAGCCCGTTGACCCGCCTCGGCACGCCTCGACACTTGACCGTTGGCATCGGCCGCCCAGAAGTCACTCTTCACGCACGGTCGGCGCGTTCCCCACGCCGTGCCTGGCGCACCAACACCAACGACCCAGTCGTATCCCCGCTCGAAGGTATGACGTGAGCCCGACGCCAGCCAATCTTTTCCATCGTCATCGGCACAAGCCCCGGTCAGATAGCGGAGATGAGGCTGGCCCGGGTCGACCAGCCAGATTTGGGCAGCGCGCACATCGAGCGTGGACGTCAATGCGTGGACGATGTGGGATGCCGCGTCCTCAATGGATCCGCAGTCGAGCAAGGCCTCACCGACGCGCCTGGTGACCTCCTCGCGCCCCGACGCAATCCGTTGCTCGCTGACATCGGTCTCCAACGCGATGTAGCCAGTGAGCTTTCCGTCCCGATCAAGCGTGGGCTGTGCATCAACACGCACCCAATACTGCGCCAACGCTTTTGTGTAGTTCAACACCTCGACGATAAAGGGTCTGCGTTCCGCAATGGCTTTGGCCATGACAGCGACCGTCGCCGCGGCGGTATCGGGGCCTTGCAGGATGTGCCCGGGGCGTTGGCCGATCACTTCGTCCCGTGTGAATCCAGTCAAACGCGTAAAGCCGTCATTGACCCACTCGATCCGGCCGAGCGGGTCGGTGGCGATCACCGCATTGCCAGTTCGCCTCGCGACCGCCGCCAGCATCTCCAGCTGCCGACCGACACTGCCGGGTTCCTGGTGCTCCAACTGGACCGACGCTGCATCGGGCAGCGCTGACGCCTGTTGCTCCAGCTCGGCAACACGACGCGTGGCTCGCGCCAAAGCAGCCCGGAGCTCGTCCATTTCCTCGGCAGGCGCCACCGTCGTCAGCACAGCACCGCCACACGGCGCGTCAAGCGTCCTTCAGGCTGCACGGCCACCAACCACATCTCGGGGTACCACATCGCTGTCACGCCTTGACTTTAGCGGGCTGGTCGTTCCTAACAACTTGCGAGACGGTAGGGGGCTCCCCAGTAAAAATCACTGCGAGACGAGCCCAGATCGCGAGGGAGCACGACCAGAGCGGAGAACTGAAGACAAGGCAGACGTCAGCCGCCAGCTTGAAACGGGCCTTGGCGAGCGGGATGGGAGGGCCTCAAGCAGACCGTGCCGCAGGACCGCGAGAGAGGTCACAAACGGTGACGCCGTTTTCACCTCGAACGGTGAGCAGGCTGAGGTGGAAATGGCCGACGGCCACTGTTCAACGCGTCGTGCGTCTCGGGAGGGGCCCCGATCGGTCTCTGCTCGTCGGGGGGAGGGTCGGACAGACCCTCCAGAAGCGCAGCAGGCGAGAAGACCAACGACGACGACGTTTTCACCTCAGCCTGTCAGAAGGCAAAGCGGGCAACGTAGCCCCCGCCGCCAGCGACAATCAACGCGCTCCCCTTGATGACACAGCGCGACAGTGAGCCCGGATTCGTCGGCATCGTGATGTCTTCCCAAACGATTCCGTCGGTGGAGTGAATCACGAAGGCATTGCCCTGATTGATGACCTCTTCGCCGACCAGCACATAATGCCCGGGCGCCGCACAAGCGCCGCGAACGGTCGACGCGCGCAGGCCCGACACGATGGTGCTCACCAGCGTCGAGCTCGCCGTCGCCGCGCCGCCGTCGGCGAACGAGTAGAAGAGCGCGGCATCG
>CAJBHN010001103.1 GCA_903952805.1 uncultured Myxococcales bacterium
AGCGCCTGAACGCAGTTGTCGATGATCAGGATCACATTGGCGACCTGGGTCCCCTGCGGGGCGATACCGACGAGTGGGACGATGTCGTTCCTTTCCTCACCCGGGTCACGGCAAGTCCGGTCGCCCCAATCCCCGCGCCATGGTCCCTGCGCTTCGCAGGACGCCGCTGGAGGCGCCTGGCGTGCGTTGTGGGGCACGATGAACGCAAGCTGCGCCAGCGAGCCCTGGAGGCCTATCAGGGTGAATGGGCTCAGTTGGCAGACCCCGACCTGGCCAAGGGGTGGCCAATCACGGACCGTGCCGAATACCTGTGGAGCCGCTGTGAACCCTGACACGATCGCCCATGACGCCCTCGTCACCGCCGCCCGCGCGGCCCTCGCCCTCGATACCGACGTCGCCGACATGGCCGCGACCACGATCCGCACCGCTGCCGGCCACGCCGTTGTGGTGTCCCTGGCGGGACGCCGCTGTTTGCTGGTGACCGTGCCCGCGGTGACGTCTCCGTCCTCGCTTGAGTCGTCGCTTGAGTCGTCGCTTGAGTCGTCGGCTGTCTCGCTGTTTGAATCGTCACCCGGGTCGACGCTGACGCCGTCACGGGGGATGACACTGCGCCGAGGCGAGGTCGCACTCCGGGAGTTGTCGTCGGAGACCGTTCTTGGTCGGGCGGGGCTGGGGCTCGGCTTCCGTATGGAAGACCTGGTCGTGCTGCAGGTCCGCGGACCACGGGCCGAACACGACAGCATCAAGGCCTGGTGGCGACGGCGGCTGGTGCCCGAGACCATCATCGAGTGTGTCGACGATGCACCCGAGGGCACCAGCGGTGCGGTCAGCGCGGTCTTTGCCGAGCGGGGCGAGGTCCCGACGTCACAGCGTCGGAGGTATGCGCGCGAGACCTCGCTGGGTGGTCGGGTGCGCATTGAGGCCTTCGAACTCCATGTCACCGAGCACTGCAACCTGCGTTGCGCCCATTGCTGCAACACATCGCCGTATCTGTCGGAAAAGACCTTGTCGCCGTCGTTCATCGCCACGACGCTGCAGACGATGGGCGCCGCCGTCCACGCTGATGTCTTCAAAATCATGGGCGGGGAGCCCCTGTTGCATCCCGAGATCACCGAGGTGTTGCGCGTGGTGCGAGCCAGCGGCATCGGCGACGTCGTTCGCTTGTTCACCAACGGCCTGCTGCTGCACCAGATGACCGACGACTTCTGGCGTGCTCTCGATCATTTGACGGTGTCGTCGTACAGCAGCGCGCCCGTGCGAACCGAGCACCTCGCCATCATCGAGGAAAAGGCTCGCCGTTTTGATGTGGTGCTGAACATCAAGCCCGTCGAGGCCTTCTCGCAGGTCATGCATGACCAACGTCGCACCGATGATGACGCGGTCTTTCGGACCTGGGACAACTGCTGGCTCCGACACCGTTGTCTGGTGGCACGAGACGGGCGCTTTTTCTCATGCACCCGGGCGGCCTACCTGGCTGACTTGCACGCCCGCGTGCAGCTGACAGACCCATTCGATGACCCTATCGCCCGTCGTGACGCCGACAGCGTCCCGCTGGACCACCCCGAACTGGTCGATGCCGTGCTGGCGCTGCTCAACCGCAGTCAGCCCGTGAACGCCTGCCGCTTCTGCCTCGGCGGCGACGGCCCCCGCGAGCGCCATCACCAACTGAGCCGTGACGACGTCGGTGCTGGCCGAATCCGCCGATTGCCCGTGCTGCGCGCGTCATGAGCCGGGTGCGCATCGTCGTGCCTGCCCGCAACGAGGCCGGGCGCCTGGGGCAATGCCTCGCAGCCCTGCTGGAGTCGGTCGAATACGCCCGCAGCATGGTTGGGCACGGCACGGTTGGACGCCGCGACATCGACATCGTCGTGGTCGTTGACCGCTGCTCAGACGGTACGGCCGCCATCGCCCGCCACTTCGGCGTCAGCGTGCTCGACTGCCCACCTCCCTTTGGCAAGGTCGAGGCGCTGCGTGCCGGATTTGCCGACGTCGCCGACATCGACGGTGCCGTCGTTGTGGGCGTCGACGCTGACGTCGTCGTCGGGCGCCGCACCATTGGCGACCTGCTGACGACCATTGAGGCCGGCCATGGGGTACTGGTGGCTTGCCCACCGCTTCGGCCCCTGCCCCCACGACACCGCACGCCGCTGGCATGGGCGCTGTATCGCTACAACGTGCAACGCGGTTTCTCCTCTGAGCGGCGTTGGTTCAATGGGCGCTGCTGGGCCTCCCGCCACGTGGCGTTTCCGACGACTCCAGCGATGTCCAAACGCGCCGACGACGTTGGCCTCGCTCCGGACCATCCGTTGCGCGGGCCACTGCTCGCCGAGGATATCTGGCTGAGCCGCCACATCACCGACCGAGGTGGCGAGGCTGCCATCGCTGTCATCGACACCGATCCGGTCGATTTTCGCCCACCAGCGACCATCGCCGGCATGACCAACTATTGGCGACGACTGCGTCGCGAACTGTGGCGCATCGACGTGCTGTTTCCTGAGCTGCCCAGCCCTCCGGCACGGCGACCAGACTTGCTCGCCACAGCGCCTGTCTCAGACCGCGTGGCGTGGTGGATGTTTCAGGGGGCCCTGACCTGGTGCCGGTGGCGCACGCGCCACGACCCCACCGAGGTCGACACCTGGCCAGTCGTCGTCGAAAGCAAGGCCCCATGAAGGTACGACGTCATCATCCAGCGGGAGTCATGCCGCTGGAACTGTGGGATGTGCTCATCGACAACAAGCCCCTGTACCTGGTGCCTGATGCGGATCAGGCCACGGCCATCGCCTCTATCGTGGATCAGCTGACGTCGGGTGTGGCTCGACGTCATCGCAGTCCAGACACGCCCCTTCCGCGCATGGCGATTGATCAAGTGGTCGTCGCTGGCGGGGGCGCCGTCGACGACGTGGTCAAGGCGTTGAGTCGTGTCGTGCCCGCGTTCGCCGACGACGACCCGGTATGGATTGGCGAGCGCGGCGGCCGATCCCTCCTGCAGGCCATCGGCGCCAACGTCGCCACGGGTCTGACGGTTGATGTCGGCCAGACCTCGATCAAACGGTCCTGGCTTGGCCAGCGCAGCCGCCTCGCGCGTGACTTTCGAAGCATTCCCCTGGACGTGAACGCCCGTACCCCCGACATCCGCCTGCCAGCTCGTCGAGCGACGGTGGCCTTTATGTCGTCGGCGCTGGTGATCACGACGACGCCAACGGCGGTGGTGTTGGCGTTGCCCTGCGAGATCGACGACCAGCTGCGTGTGGCGGGCTGCAGCTACCCATGGGACGACGACGACACCACCCTCATCCCCGAGCTGCTGACGATGGCGGGGCTCGCCGACGTCGACGTGTCGGTGCTGGTTCTGAACGACGCCGAGTTGGCTGCTGCGGGCGTGGCGGCCAGCTCGGCGAGCTGGTCCGGTGATGCTGCCACGCTGGTGCTGACCGTCGGTATGGGCCTGGGAGCGGCATGGTTGCCGCGACGATCCTGAGCGGGCCAGACGCCGTGCATGACACGTCCATGCGACGATCGTTTAGCCCCGGCCGAGCTCCCGGGCATCGAGGCCGTAGCGCTCGATGACCTTGTGCAGACTCATGCGGTCGATGCCGGCCACGCGCGCCGCCGCCGACACGTTGCCCTGGTGCGCGCGCATCAACGTACGCACGTAGCGCTCCTCGAAGTCGGCAATGACCGAGGCCTTTTGGTCCTTGTAGGCGACCTGGGGTTGGATGACGAAGGTGCCGGTGTCGCCAGGTTCAGACGACGACGACGACGACGACGATGACGACGACGATGACGACGACGACGACGATGACGATGACGATGTCCCAAGCGGGCGAGCCTCGCCCAACACCACCGCGCGCTCGACGGCGTTTTTCAACTCACGCGCATTGCCGGGCCAGGTGTGCTCGAGAAACCGCTCCATGGCGTGTTCTGGCAGCGCCGAGCGATCGAGGCCCAGGTCCTTCAAGAAATGGTCAACGAGGACGGGGATGTCGTCCCTGCGTTCCCGCAATGGGGGCAACTCGAGGGTGACGACGGCGAGCCGATAATAGAGGTCTTCACGAAATTCGCGGCGTGCCACCATCGAACGCAAATCGCGGTTGGTGGCGGCAATGATGCGGACGTCGACGGGGATGGGTTTGTCGCCGCCGAGGCGCTGAATTTCCCGGCGTTCCAGGGCCCGCAGCAACTTGGGTTGCAGATCGAGTTCCAGCTCCCCCAACTCATCGAGAAACAGCGTGCCGCCGCTGGCACGTTCAAACGCTCCGATGCGCCGTTTGTCGGCGCCGGTGAAGGCGCCCTTCTCGTGACCAAAGAGTTCGCTCTCGATGAGCGTACGGGCGATGGCGGCGCAGTCGATGACGACAAATGGTTGGTCTTTGCGCTTGCTGGCCTCGTAGATGGCCCAGGCGGTCACCTCCTTGCCCGTGCCGGTCTCACCCTGGATGAGCACGGTCGCATCGGTCTTGCCGACGCGCTCAATGCGAGAAAATACTGCGCGCATCGCCGGCGACGCACCCACGGCGCCGTTGCACTCTGTCTGTGCCGACAAGGGCTGACTGACCTTGTCCTTGCTGACCCGCAGCTCCAGTTCGACGTCGCCGCCGATGATGATGTGCGCGCCATCTTGGACGATGGCCTCAATAACACGGACACCATTGACGACGGTGCCGTTGGTCGAGCCGAGGTCGCGGAGCCTGAAGCCGTGCTGCCCCGTGTGCACCTCGGCGTGCACCGACGACACCGTTGGACGGGCGACAACGAGGTCGTTGCCGACCCCGGCGCCGATGCGAACGGTGGCACTGTCGAAACGGTGGCGCTTGCCCGAGGCGACCTCGACAATCTCAAAGACCGGGCGTTCGAGTTGCAGGCCGCCCTGACCTCGAACCACGACGGTCGCACCGCGCGCAGATGGCAGAGGATTCCCATTCGTCATTTCGGAAGCATCGGCGCTTCGGCTGTCATCGGCAAGGGGACTCAGATGCTGGCGATGCTCGGCCCCAACAGACGCAGCGCGGTGGCGATGATGACCAGAGCCAGCGGCCCCCGCAGGCCTCGACCCACAACATGACGGGGACCAAGGATGTCGACCACGACAACGGCCGCCATGGTGATGCCGACAGCGCCGACCATGCCCACGACGCTGACCATGCCAGGGGATGACATCGACGGCACCACCCCCGCCAGCGTCGCCGCCAAAACCCGACCGACCAGCCAAGCCAGCACCACGACGGCGGCGCGCTCTCCACCAGCAATGGCGATGCGGGTGCCGGCACTGACGGCCATGTCGAAGCGCGGCTGAAAGCCCGGCTTCGCCCGGTGTCGCTGGGCGACGGCGCTGACAATGACGACGCCCCCAATGGGAACAAGCCACATCGAATCAGACACGACCAGCACCGCCGTCAGCAGCGCCGCCTGGCGGGCGGTCTCAGCCAAGGCATCGTCCAGCGCGAGCCTGGACGTGCTCCCAGGGCCGCAGGCCAAGGCCGCAAGAATGGGTGCGGCGGTCTGGGGCAGCAACGCAGCAACCGCCAGCGTGACCACGGACGCAGCGCCACCGCCACCAGCCACCAGAGCTGCCGACACGCACGGGGCAACCACCGCCACCAGGGCGGCCAAGACGGCATCGACGACGTCATGATCGCGGGTCGTGTGCAACCATCCTCGCGAGAGTTGGGCGACCGCGCCCAGGGCGCCACGGGCGGGCTCGAAACGCCAGGCTTCAAACGCCAGCAGCGCCATACTGCCCGCCAGCACCAGGAATGCTGCACCGACGCCGGTCATTACTCCCGAAACCATGCTGGGGACGACGTCGTTCATGCTCAACGCTCAAAGATGGAGGCGGGTTGCACCACCGTGATGGCCGCCCGGTCGAGGCCCATCTCGATGGCGGCGATGGCGGTGTCTTCGTCGACGACGCTGGCGGGCATGACGCCGTCGTAAGCCATGGGTGCCGACGAGTGGGCAACAATGCCGTCGACGAATGGGGCCGCCTCCTGCGTCACGACGACCCAACTCAAACGGTCGGCGCGCAGGTGTCGAGCGATGGCGGCGTTGACGTCGGCGCGGGTCAAGCTGCGGACGCGCTGGCGCAGGCCAGCTCGATCAAATGGCTCGTCGGAGATGGCGGCGTCGACGGCGTAGCCGAGACGGCGCATGGGTTCCTGCTCCTTGGAGGCCCAATACCCCATGACGAAC
>CAJBHN010001104.1 GCA_903952805.1 uncultured Myxococcales bacterium
GAGTCGGGCGACTTCGAGGTTTTCTACGGCCAAACGCTCGCCGAACCGAACCTGCACGAGGACACGCTGTTCTTGCTGCTCGAGTCTGCACGTCGCGCCGATGAAGCGGGACGCGTCGTCAATGCCGTCGCGGCCGTCGACGGTTTGAGCGCTGCGATCGATCAGGCACTCACCGCTCCGTCCGCACCGCCACCCCACGAAACGCCCTCGGCTGAGCACAAAAGCGACGCCACGTCCCCGGGGCGTCGTGCACCGGCCAGTCCCGGACTCTTCTCCGCCTTCTTCGAAGAATTCTCGGCGGCACGCCGCGACAAGCAACGCGGGTCGACGATGCCGCGCAGCGACCATCTCGTCGACGACGATGTGTCGTTACCGAACTTTGCATCGTTGAACCTGTCGTCGAACGAAGGTCAGCCCGGTGACCAGGACCCAGACGTCCTGGTCAAGGCATCGTCCGCTGGTCCCAACTGAGTGCACCGGTCACGCCGGGGCCTCTGTCTTTCCGACGCCAACGAAGCTTTCGCTCCCAACGTCTGCAGGCGAAGCCGCGTTTACGGCGGTTTCCCCTCTGTCTTCGTCGCGTGCACGGCCAACTGGTGGGCCATCAGGCCGTCGAGGCGGGCCTTGATGGCGGCCTCGGCCCCCACGTCCTTGGGATGGTAGTAGCGGGCGTCCTGCAGGGCGTCGGGCAGGTAGTGGTCGACGACGAAGCCACCATCGTGATCATGTGGGTATTGGTATCCCTGGCCATAGCCCAATGACTTCATCAGCGCCGTGGGCGCGTTTCGCAGGTGCATCGGCACTGGCAGGGAGCCATGGGCGGCGATGTCCTTCTTGGCGGCCTTCCAGGCCATATAGCTGGCATTGGATTTGGGGGCGGCGGCCAGATAGCTGATGGCGTGGGCGATGTTGATGGCGCCCTCGGGCAGCCCCACCAACTGAAACGCCTGCAGCGCCGACGTGGCGACGAGCAGGCCCATGGGGTCGGCGTTGCCCACGTCTTCACTCGCGAAAATGACCATGCGCCGCAGCACAAACATCGGGTCTTCGCCAGCTTCGATCATGCGAAAGCCGTAGTGCAGCGCAGCGTCAACGTTTGAGCCGCGCATGCTCTTGATGAAGGCCGAGACGACGTCGTAATGCTGCTCGCCGTCTTTGTCATACATCAGCACCCGGCGCTGAACGGCGGCTTCGACGTCGCCGCGGTCGATGCGGTGGCGACCTTCCGATTCGCACAGGTCGGCGGCGACCTCCAACGACGTCAGCAGTTTGCGAGCATCACCGCCGGCGGCCACCACCAGGACCTTGCGGGCCACGTCGTCGACCTCGAAGCCGCGCTCGGCCAACCCATGCGGGTCGCTCATGGCTTTGTCGATCAGGCGCTGGAGCGCTTCGGGAGTGACACTCTTGAGCACCAGGACCCGGCAGCGCGACAACAGCGCGGGGTTCACCTCGAACGACGGGTTCTCCGTCGTGGCGCCAATGAGCGTCACCACTCCCTTCTCGACGTGGGGCAACAAGGCATCTTGTTGGGACTTGTTGAACCGGTGGATCTCGTCGACAAACAAGATGGTCCCGAGCCGTTGTTCCGCCCGCAGACGTCTGGCTTCTTCAACTGCTTTGCGCACGTCCGCGACGCCGGCGGCCACCGCCGAGAGCTTGATGAAGCGAGCGTTGGCCTCGTGGGCCAAACACTCGGCGATCGTGGTCTTGCCCGTTCCTGGCGGTCCCCACAGGATCAGGCTTGGGACCCGCCCGAGCTTCAAGACTCGGCTCAGGATCCCAGCAGCACCCGTCAGGTGCTCCTGCCCGACCACGTCGCGCAGGTGTCGCGGGCGCAGCCGTTCGGCGAGGGGAACCCCGGTCAGGTCGTTGTCGGCGGCGTGTTCGAAGAGGTCCATGGCGTAGGCACCGTCGGTGGCGACGCCATGACCGTCAACGACGTCCCGGTGGACGTCAACGACACCCTTGCCGCCGAACGAGTCGCTTGACGCGTTTCTGCATGTCTCCAGCTGGCACGGGGCGCCCACCCGACATGGGCTCAATCGCGCTATGCTCGAAGGTATGCCAATCCTGTCCCAAGCCATGACGAACGTTGCGCTACTCAGGGTGCGCGGCCCCGCAGCGGCGACCGTGCTCACGTTGATGCTGTTGCTGCTTGGTTCAGCGGGCTGTGTGTTTCAAGGCAAGGTTGATCCAGAGACCTCGCTGTCGTGTTCGGGGGCGGGCGAGTGTCCAACGGGCACGGCCTGCATGGTTGAAGTCGGTCGCTGTCTGGTGGCGCCGGCGGATTGCCTGATCGTCGACGACAGTGGTGGCATTGCTACGCCGGTCGACGACGGTGCCAGTTGTGGCGCCGACCGAATTTGCGTTGATGGTCTATGCGTAGCGCTTGCTTGCGGCGATGGAATCATCAGTGGCAACGAAGGCTGCGATGACGGCGACGCCAACAGCGACGGGCCCGGCAGCACCTGCCAGACGGACTGCAGGCTGCCGCGCTGCAACGGCGCCGTCGACGGCGAGTCTTGCGGCGACGACCGCATCTGCGTGCAGGGTTCATGCGTCGCCACCAGCTGCGGCGACGGGTTTCGCAACGACCCCGAAGAATGCGACGAGGGAGACGCCAACGACGATGCACTCGCCAACGCCTGTCGCACCAACTGCACGCTGCCGGGCTGTGGCGACGGCGCCCTCGACGAAGGAGAAGACTGCGACGAAGGCGTCGCCAACAGCGACTCCGTTGCAAGCGCCTGCCGTACCAGCTGTCGCGCCTTTCGTTGTGGCGATGGTGTGGTTGACCGCGGCGAGGTCTGCGACGACGGCAACATCGCCAGCGGCGATGGCTGCCGCTTCGACTGTCTGAAGATCGAAAGCTGCGGCGATGGGGCACTCGACGACGGCGAGGCCTGCGACGACGGCAACGGCAAC
>CAJBHN010001105.1 GCA_903952805.1 uncultured Myxococcales bacterium
CTGCCCGGCATCGCCCACGCCACCGGTGCGTTTGACGCTCAATCCTCGATGACCATCAGCACCTGGCCCTCAGCCACGGCCTGACCTTCCTGGCACAGGACCTCCTTGACCGTGCCCGGGTCCATGGCCTCGATGGGCATCTCCATCTTCATGGACTCAATGATGATGAGGGTGTCGCCCTCGTCGACGCTGTCGCCCACGGCGGCTTTGATTTTCCAGATGGTGCCGGTGATGTGGGCTTTGATGTCGGTGGCCATGATCAACTCCTGCGGGAGGTGGGGAAGCGTCGGAGTGACACGCGCCGCCTCGACGGCGGCGCGTGTACCACAACGATTGCTGCTGCGAAGCTCAGCGTTCGAGTTCCATGGCCCGATGCAGGGCCACACCATACAGGCGGTCGCGGCCACGGGCCCCCAACGCCGCCACCAACAACTGCTCCGTGGGCGGCTCGGCGGCGGAGAAGGTCCGGACGCCGCCGGGTGACCCCTCGACCTGGACGCTGCTGCCCTCGCTGGCCGTGAAGCCAAAGCGGCTGCCATCGGTGGTCTCGATGACCAGTCGATCGAGGCCGCTGGCCCGCACAGAGTTTGGCACGACCTCGACGTCGACGCCGATGGGTCGCTCATCGCGCGACAGCATGCGCCACGACGCACCTGCCCCCCGCGGGATGCGCTCTTGCACCGTCCACTTGAGACGCGAAATCAGCCAACCAAGCATGAGCTTGGCCGCCGGCATCGACGACGACGACACACCGAGTTGGACCCGAGCGATGTCCCACAATGGCGCCGGCCCCACTGGCGGTTCAAACAACGACGCCAACAGCGAACGCAAGGTCGCCGTCCGCAGCCAGTTCAGGTCCACCAGCGTGACACCGTCGAGCAGCCCGCCGACGTTGGCGAGCTTGGCCAACGAACCGTCGCCGGCATTGCTCGTATCCACGATGAGGCGCTCCACCCCCGACAACAACAAGCGCACCGCAGTCGCATTGTCGGGCGGATTCCCGGCCCACCACAACGCCGTCGGCACGTCGGGAACCACGAGGGCCCGCAGCAAACTGGGCACGTGCTCGGCCCCCTTGCCGCGGCTCTCAATGTTGATCTCCTCGGTGCACAAGAGCTTGCCGCCGCCGGCCCCGATGTGGCAGTTGGCCGACACAAACGCCTCGACGGCCTTGCCGGTCGTGGCCCAGGGCTGGTTGAGCACCAGGATGGACCGGGTGGGCACCGAGCGCACCATCACGTCGGCATAGCCCTTGGCCGACTTGAAGGCTGCTTCGTCGTTGGCAAAGACGATGAAGTTCCAGGAGCACGCGCGTGTCAGCGCCTGGGACTTCTCCGCGGACTGGTTGCGCCACAGTGACGCGAGTTCTTTTTCGATGCCGCCGACGTCGACAGCGATGCTCATGCCCCCAAGGGGCGTGCCGGCAGGTGACTTGGATTCAGCCATGGGTCATGTCCTCGCAAGGTGACGCGCGATGAGCACTCACAGGCGACGCCACGCCTGGTTGGAGCGACGGAGCATCGCATCACTCTCGTCGGGGCCCCAGCTGCCGGCCTCATACGTCGGGATGCCGCGAGCGAAGCTGCGCTTCCACTCATCGTGGATGCGGCTGATGTATTTCCAGCTCGCCTCAACCTCGTCGGCGCGGGTGTAGAGGGCCTGGTCGCCAAGCATGCAGTCGAGCTGCAGGCGCTCGTAGGCCTCTGGGGGCTCCGTGCCGAACGACGTCCCGTAGCGGAACTCCATGTTCACCGGATTGATGTCGAGGGTGTTGCCAGGCACCTTGGAGCCAAAGCGCATTGAGATGCCCTCGTCGGGCTGGATGCGGATGGCCAACACGTTGGGCTCATTGGACGACTTCTCACCAAACAGCCGGTGCGGTGCATCCTTGAAGACCAGGGCCACCTCGGTGACCTTCTTGGGCATCGCTTTGGCGGAGCGCAGGTAGAAGGGCACGCCAGCCCAGCGCCAATTATCGATGAACATCTTGAGCGCGACGTAGGTCTCCGTCGTCGAGCCGGCGGTGACACCAACCTCTTCCTGGTAGGAGGGGATGGGCCGCCCCGCGACACTGCCGGCGCGGTATTGGCCGCGGACGACGAACTCGTCGAAGCGACCTTCGGGAATGGGGCGCAGGGCCTTCAAGACCTTGACCTTCTCGTCGCGCAGGTCGGTGGCGTTCAACGACACCGGCGGCTCCATCGCCGTCAGCGCCATCACCTGGAACAGGTGGTTTTGCACCATGTCGCGCAGGATGCCGGCGTGGTCGAAGTAGCCGCCGCGGCCTTCAATGCCGAGGGCTTCGGCGCCGGTGATCTGGACGTGGTCGACGTAGCGGTTGTTCCAGAGAGGCTCAAAGAACGCATTGGCAAAGCGGAAGACCATCAGGTTCTGGACGGTCTCTTTCCCGAGATAGTGATCGATGCGGTAAATCTGGTCTTCAGCAAGGTGCTTCAGGCAGTGCGCGTTGAGGTCGCGGGCCGACTGCAGGTCGGTGCCGAAGGGCTTCTCGATGATGACGCGCGTGAAGGGTCCGGTGCCAGTCTTGTTGATCAGACCATTGTCAGAGAGCTGCTTGACGACGATGGGGAACGTCGACGGCGGCGTCGACACGTAGAAAACGCGATTGCCGGGAATGCCGCGCTCTTTGTCGATCTGGTCGAGGCGACCCTTGAGGGCCTGGTAGTCCTCGGGGGTGTCGTAGTCGCCAGTATGGAAGTAGATGCCCTTTTCGAATTGGCTCCACAGTTCCTCGGTCTGCTTGTGACGGGCGTGCTTGCCGCACCACTCCTTCATCTCGCCGCGGAAGGCGACGTCGCTGACTTCCTTGCGGGCGTAGCCGACGACGGCGAATGAAGGCGGCAGCAGTCGCTCGGCCATCAACGAGTACAAGGCCGGCACCAGCTTGCGCTTGGTGAGGTCACCCGAGGCGCCAAAAATGACGACGGTGCAGGGTTCCGGCAGCCTGTCTTCGACAAGACCCTGGCGCAGCGGATTGGGAGCGAATGCGTTCACTGGGACCCCTTGATGTCGGAATGATGGCGAGACGGCGGCGGCAACAGACGTGAGGTGCGTTGGGCGGGCAGGCTACGCCGATGTCCGCGCCATTCCGCAAGTTCGCGACATCAAAACAGGTACGAGCCCATCCCACATGGACACCATGGTTTGCCGGCGGCCATCCGCGGTATGAGTTACAGATGCGTCGTCGTTGCCTGTTCGCCTTCGTGTTGGCCGTTTTCGCGCTCGGCTGCGCCACCGAACGCCCAGTGACCTGGGGAGAAGAAACCGCTGCTGAAGCCAGCAACGTCGTCGCCACCCCTCGCACGAGCGCGGCTCCGGTGACGGCCGAAGACTATGCCGCCCGCTTCACCACCGACGGCGAATGCGACTCGGAGGCCCGACGCATTGGCATCAGGGCCCCAGAACTCGCCATCAAGCTGGTCAGGGCCTGCGTCGCCCGCGGCGACTTCAAACGGATGGCCGCCATTGCCGACGCCCCCTGGTCGGCCTTGTGGGCCCGGGAGAAGGACGCCGCCGAGATTTGCGCCCGCGTCGTCGCCGCACGAGCTGGCGATGTCGAAAACGACGTCAAGAGCTGCGCCAGCGTCGGCATCCCGGTGGCCACCCTCGACGATCTCTTTGCCCAGCCTGACAAGGCCCGGGGTCGACTGACCATCTTTCGCGGTCGCATCGACCCCGACCTCAAGGACAAGTCCCGGGTCAGGCTTGTCGAGACTGCTTTGGAGTCGGGAGTACTGGAGACCGTGCCAACCGGTCGACGGGTTGCGGCCATCTTTGGCACCAACCGGCGCCCCGCCACCGACGCCATCTTGTTGGTGACTGCCATCAGCGTCAGCGACGAC
>CAJBHN010001106.1 GCA_903952805.1 uncultured Myxococcales bacterium
ATCGGCCCGGGCAGCATCTGCACCACCCGCATCGTCGCTGGCGTCGGCGTCCCCCAGGTCACGGCGGTCCACGATGTCTCGGAGGCTGCGCGTCGCTTGGGGGCCCGCACCATCGCCGACGGCGGCATCAAGTTCTCGGGCGATTGCGTCAAGGCATTGGCCGCCGGCGCCGACGCCATCATGGTGGGCTCGTTGCTGGCGGGGACCGACGAATCTCCCGGCGAGGTCGTGCTGTTTCAGGGCCGCACCTTCAAGGTCTATCGGGGCATGGGCTCGCTGTCGGCGATGGAGCAGGGCTCCAAGGACCGCTACGCCCAGGCCGACGTCAAAGACGCCGCCAAACTCGTCCCCGAAGGCATTGAGGGTCGCGTCCCGTACCGCGGCTCGGTCGGAGCCAACCTCTACCAGCTCACCGGTGGTGTGCGCTCGGGCATGGGCTACCTCGGGGCGCGCACGCTGGCCGATATGCGACAGAACGCACGCTTTGTGCGCGTCAGCGCCGCCGGCCTGCGCGAAGCCCACGTCCACGACGTCATCATCACCCGCGAAGCGCCCAACTACCGCATCGAATAACGGAGTTGGCTACTCGTGGTGCAAGGCCGCGTTGGCAGCGGCAGCGCCCCACCAGTCGACATATGGAATCTCGATGATGACGAGCGCCAGGCCGACGCCGGCGACGGCCGCGCCGGTCACCAGCATCGTGGCGGGCAGCGTGGCGTCTTGGGCCCGGTCGATGCTGCGCTGGTAGCCGATGGCGCCGACGACACCGACGGCCACGCCGACAGGGGCAATGGCCGCGCTGGCCACCCAGCCAAGCAGGGGGATCGGTGGGGGCTCGAAGCGGCGACGCAATGACGACGACAAGCCCGCGAGCTTCCCGGGGCGCCGGCGGGCGACCGGGTAGAGGCGGCCCACCACCTTGACCATGGCGTCGCCAATCGCTGTGCCTTCAGCATGATCCGCCAGCGCGATCACAGCGCTCTGGAGGCGCTCACTGCTGGCTGCATGGAGGCGACTGGCCAGGACCAGGGTACGCGGCGCCACATGGTGCACCTCGACCAGGACGACGTCGTCAACGGCAACCGCTGCCGACACCGCCGCGGTCTGACACGCGACGTCCCTGCAGGCCCGCAGCGCACTCACGCCACCGGGCCCCATCAATCCCGACAGCTCGGCGGGCCCGATGGCGATGACATGGTCGAGCTTCTGAATCTCCTCCAGCAGCGCCATCGTCGCCAACGACGACGTCAGGGGCGGATGGCCAGGGGCCTGCACCGCCAGGACCGCAACGCGGCGAAACACGTCGTCGTCACCCACGCTCGGCCGGGCCCGGCGCCCTCGGTCCGTGTCGCTGCGCGAATCCAGGCGCACCTCGAGGACAGCGGTGGTGCCGTAGGCGATGTCGACGTGGTGGGTCTGGCTGTCGAAGTCGGCGTGGGCGACGTAGACCTCGTGTGGACCGGCTGAGAGGGTCAAAGTGGCCATCGGGCTGATGCCGTGATTGACGTTGTCGACGACAATGGTGGCGCCGGCGACATCAACGTCGACAGTGAGTTGGCCAAGCTCCAGGTCCGGGCGCAGCAATCGCAGCGCCGCGAGGCGGGCCGTCTGCGCCGCCGAGGACGACAACGGCACGTGCGCGCTGCTGACCTGACGAGAAAGCCCCACGTTGAACGAGCGCACCACGAGCCCATCGCCGTCCAACGCTCCCACCACGACCAGCCTGGCGCCCGTCAGGCCCGCCAACTGCAACACACAGGTGTCGCTGGTGAGGGGGCAGTCGGCCCCCAATCCCCTGGCCCCCGCGATAATGGCGTCGGTGTCGGCGCCGCTGTCGACGTCAAAGGCCAGAGAGGCACTGGCGCTTCGCAGTTCGCTGGTCAGCTCCTGGCGTATCGACGCTGGCGCTGGCCCGGTGACAGCCAGGACAGCGATGCTGCCCTGCCGGTCGGGGGCGGCGCCCATCAGCGCCAGGGCAGTGGCGACGACGACTGCGACGTTCATGGGCAGGACCGCCGGCAGTTGGCGGCCAGGGTCTGCAGGTCGGCGCGCTGTTTCGGAGTCAGCCCCGCGAGGCCCTTGGCGGCGATGGGTCTGAAAAACGCACCACATGC
>CAJBHN010001107.1 GCA_903952805.1 uncultured Myxococcales bacterium
GACGGCGATGTCGTCGAGTTCCTGGGTGCTGATGCCCGGCTTCACGAAGCCGCCGACGTAGTGAAGCATCTCGGCCGCGGCGCGACCGGCGCGACGCATGCAATCAAGCTCGGCCGACGACAACAAGACAACGCGCTCAGGGCTCTTCATAACCATCGCGAGGCCATACGATGGTGGTGGGGCCTCGGCAACGTCGCTTGCGCGCTGTGACGGAGTTCGCGCAGCGACCGGCACCAGGCGGGGCGCGACCGGGGGCCCAACAACGGCCATGATCGCGCACGTTGGCCCATCTGCAGCTAGCATCCGGGAGTGACCACTGAGGCTCCCACCAAGAAGCCGGGCACTCCCGACGGATCGGGAGCGTCAAGCACGCCCGCACATCGTCGCCCCCAATCGGTGGATTCCCTGCTCGATGGCGCAGCGGTCGACGATCACAAAGACCGCCACGACGACAGCCAGGGCCCGCGCAGCGCCGAAGCAGACGATGTGATCGATGCCTCGTCCGAGGCCCCGGGCGTCATCGTCCCCGAGCTCACCGGCAGCCAACAAGCCCGATGGCGCGCCGTCGCCAGCAACAGCGCGCTCGACGGCGAAGCCTCCGGCACCCGTCGCCAGCCTCGGGTCAACACCGACGGCAGCGCCTGGTCCGGGCCTCTGTCCACCCTGCCTGTCGAGGACAACGAAGCTGCGGCTCGCCGCAGTGCCCTCGCCGAGGGCGCCATTGCCGACCACGAGCGATCCTTTGGCTCGTATACGCTGGTCCGCCGACTGGCCTTTGGCGGCATGGGCGAAGTCTTCTTGGCGCGGAGGGCGGGCTGGCGTGAGCTGCTCGTCGTCAAGCGCGTGCTGGGGCATATGCGGCGCGACGACAAGCACCGCCGCATGTTCATGGACGAAGCCCGGCTCCAAACGATGCTGGCGTCGCCACACATCGTCCAGGTCCACGACGTCGGCGACCACCATGGCCATGTCTTCTTGGCGATGGAGCACGTCCACGGCCCCTCCTGGCGCGCCGTGGTCGACCGCTGCCGCGAGCGCCGACAGCATATTCCGGTGGGCTACGTCGTCGACATGATGATGCAGGCCTGTGAGGCCCTCGCCTACGCCCACACGCTGCATGGGGACGACGGCCACCCCCTGCATATCGTCCATCGCGACATCAACCCGCATAACGTCCTCGTCACCTACGACGGGGTCGTGAAGCTCATCGACTTCGGCATCGCCAAGAGCGACCTGCGCGATCAGCAGACCGAGACCGGCACCATCAAGGGCAAATTCGCCTACATGTCGCCGGAGCAATCCGCCGCCGAGCCCCTCGACGCCCGCAGCGACCTCTTCGCCCTCGGCATCTGCCTGTATGAGCTGTTGACGCTGCAGAATCCCTTCAAGCGCAGCAACGTCGTGCTGTCGCTCGAGGCCATCCAGAAAACCAAGCCCAAACCCCTCGCCGAAGTCCGCCCGGGGGCGGCCATTCTCGACCCCATCGTCGAGCGCATGCTGCGAAAGAATCCCGACGACCGGTTCTTTGATTGCGACGAGGTCAAAAACGCCCTGCAGCAGCTCCGTGGCGATGGCCTGATCCCTGAACCCCGCCTGTCCCTTGACGTCTGGTTGCGCGAGGTGTTCGCCGCCGAAATCGCCGAGCACGAGCGCGCGGTGGCCGAAGCAGATGTCGGCCCCTCTGACGTCGACGATGACGAGGGCCAGCGCGTCAACCACGAAGCCAGGCCCCGGCCGGGCGCTGGTCCAACGGCGTTTGCGATCGACCAGGCGGCCAGCAGTGCCCACGACGAGGCTCCACCCCCACTGCATCGACTGCCCGACGGGCATGGCACCGGGCCGACCGGGGTCCTGCAGCTGCCGCCGCCCGCCAGCCGCTCCTGGTTGTTGGCAGCCACGGTGTCGTCGACGACAGCCATCGCCATCGTCGCGCTGGTCCTGTGGCTGCGGCCCACGACGCCCCCCCAAAGGCCGGTGCTGGCCGCCGACGCAGGCGTGGTCGTCGCCGCCGACGCGGGCGTGGTCGCCGTCGCCGACGCGGGCGTGGTCGCCGCCGCCGACGCAGGCGTGGTCGTCGCCGACGCGGGCGTGGTCGTCGCCGACGCAGGCGTGGTCGTCGCCGACGCAGGCGTGGTCGTCGCCGACGCAGGCGTGGTCGTCGCGGGCAAGGCCCCCACCCCCGTCGTCTTCAAGCCGCCCAAGATCGACGCCAAGACCAACGCCAGGGTTGTGGCCACCAAAGCCGACGCCAAGGTCGACGCCAAAGCCGACGCCAAGGTCGACGCCAAGACTGTGGCCGCGAAAGCCACCGTCGTTGGCAAAGTGGCGGTTGCTGCCGATGGCTACGTCGTCAAGGGCAACCGCGCCGTCACCGCCGACGGCATCACCACGCTGACCATCAACGACGACGACGCCCCGTTCCAGGTCATCCTCAAGGTGCAAGCGACCGCAGCGGGTGCGGCGCTTATCTCACTCGACTCGACCCCGTGGGGCATCGTCCGCGTGGACCAGGTCGGCCGCGGCAAGACCCCACTCAACGGCCTCGACGTCAACGCTGGACGGAAGATACTGATTTCGTTGCAGAATCCAGCTGGTCCCAAGATGGATATCTCGCTGACCTACTCACCGGTCTCGCCCTGAGCACAACGGCCGCGCCACAGGTGGCGGAGGCGGGCCCCATCGCTGCTGCCAATGGGGATCAGGGCCAGCACCGCCATCACCACCTGCAACAACGCCGGAACGGCAAACAGGCCCCCGGCGCCGGCCAGGGCTGCCGCACCGCCAAGGTTGGCCAGGGCGCCCGCAGCCAAGAACGCCGCCTCGGGTCCATCTCCCGGAGGCAACGATGCCTCAACGCGGACCACGGGCCAGACGCGGGTCAGGCGAAACCCTTCGCCCCCAAGGGCCCCGGCCGCCAAAATATGACCCAGCTCGTGCACGGTGACGGCCCCAGCAATGCCACCAACCAGCACCAGCAACCAAGCCAGAGCGTCCAGACCGTCACCTGCAGCAAGCATGGCTCATGCTTGACCGGTCTTCTCAAAGGCGAAAGAGCCCGCTAAGAAGAGGGGGTTGGGGTTGTAGCTCAGTTGGGAGAGCGCGAGCTTTGCAAGCTTGAGGTCGTCGGTTCGATCCCGTCCAGCTCCACCATGAAAGCCCCTGAGAGATCAGGGGTTTTTTTTGTGCCGTCGTCGACGGGTTGAGGGGAATTCGCGTCGGTAACAACGCCGTAACAACGGTCGTCAGCGATCACGGCGGAGATCATCGCGTTGAACGGGGCCGCGCTGCGGACGAGGACGTGCGCGTCGGCGTGCGAGTAGTGCTCGAGCATCTTCTCGCTGCTGTGCCCGAGGATGCGCATCACGGCGAAGGCATCGATGCCCGCCTCGCGCATCAGGCTCGCCGCCGTGTGCCGGAGCCGGTGGTACGTGATCTCGCGCGGGACCGCCGACGGCCACAAGGTCATCCCGCAGGCGGCGCAGTGGCGCTTGTCGGCGTCGGCGTGGCGCTCGGCAGTGTGGCACCGACGGCATTTGTGGTCGTAGCCCAGGACGAGACCGGCGCGCTTGAGCGCCCTCTTGACGACCGCTGCGACGTCGGTGTGGCGGGGAAGCATCTGGCCGTTGCCATGCGGAAAGAGCAGCGGGTTTTCGGGTTGATTGGCGAGCGCGGCCTCGAGGTACGGGCGCAGCGCGTCGATGATCGGCGCCGAACGGACGGTGCCGTTCTTCGTCGTGCGGCGCTCGTGCGAGCCCGCGAACGTGAGGTAGCCGGCATCGAGGTGCACGTCCTCCTTGCGCAGCGCGACGACCTCCCCCTTGCGCCCGCCCGTGAAGATCGCGACCGCGCAGAGCGCGCGCATCGTCGGGTCCTGCACGGCCGAAAGCAGGCGCGCGACCTCCTCGCGGCGCAGCGTGTCGACGAGCGTGTGCGGCAGGCGCGCCTGCTTCACCTTGGCGACGACGTTGTCGCCGGCGAAACGCTCTTCGTGACGCGCGAGCTCGATCGCCGCGTGCAGCGTGGCACGCACGCGGTTGCGCGACGCGGGCCCCAGCGTCGGCTCGAGGTCCTGCAGGTGCTTGATCACCTCGCCGCGACGAAGCTCGTCAAGACGACGGGGGCCGAGCACCGGCACGATGTGCAGACGCACCGCCGTCTCGACGGTGTCGACCGACGCCTTGTCCTGACGACGAAGATGCTCGACGTACGCGAGGC
>CAJBHN010001108.1 GCA_903952805.1 uncultured Myxococcales bacterium
TGTCGTTGTTGTCGTTGTTGTCGTTGTTGTCGTCGTTCGCGTCGTCAGCAGAGCCCGGGTTGCGCGTCGTGTTCGTCGACGAATGAGCCTGTCCAGCGTCTGTCCAGGTCTTGGTCGTCGGCAATCGGCCGGGGGCTGCTGACCATCGCGCGTCGGCCTGCTAGCCTCGGCTCATGCTTCCTCCCGAGCTGCTGGCCCCCGTCGTCGTCTGCGCCGTCACCCTCGCCCTGTGCTGGGGCTTGTCGTTGGTGTTTCGGGAGTATTCGTGGGTGGATCGCATCTGGTCGGTGGTGCCTCCGGTCTACGTGGGTCTGCTGGCCCACGCCGCTGGCTGGAGCGATCCCCGCCTGGTGCTGATGACGGTGTTGACGACGGCGTGGGGCGCACGACTCACGTTCAACTATGCGCGCAAAGGAGGCTACCAGCGCGGTGGCGAGGACTACCGCTGGCAAATCCTGCGCGCCCGCATGACGCCGTGGCAGTGGCAGGCGTTCAACTTCGGCTTCATCGCCCTGTATCAAAATGTGCTGCTCTTCCTCATCGCCCTGCCGGCCTGGACCGCGTACCGCCACCCGACCGCGCTGGGTCCCCTCGACATCGTCGCGGCCGTCGTTTTCGTGGTGCTGCTCATCGGCGAATTCGTCGCCGACCAGCAGCAGTGGACCTTTCAGCAGGCCAAGCGGGCGCGGGCGCGGGCGGGCGCGGTGGAGAGCAAGGGTTTCGTCGACAGCGGTCTGTGGGGCTGGTCCCGCCACCCGAATTTCTTCTGCGAGGTCGGGCAATGGTGGATGGTGTACCTGTTCGCCGTCGCCGCCAGCGGCGAGGTGCTGCTGCCCACGGTCGTCGGCCCGGTCCTGCTGGTGCTGTTGTTTCATGGCAGCACCGTGTTCACCGAGTCGATCACGGCCGGCCGCTATCCGGCCTACGCGGCCTACCAACAGCGGGTGGCCCGCGTGCTTCCGTGGCCGCCCCGATCCCCCGCCGCCAGCCGGACCGTCGCCGCTGACGCCGCTGACGTCGACGTCAACCGCGTCTCTCGATGAGGGTGCCCAGTCATGAAGCCGGTGCGCCGCGGGGAGGGGGCCCTTGCCGACCCGTCGCCGCATCGACATGACGGCCCGATGAACGACTCCACCACGCCCTCCCGCCGCATCCTCGCTTCCGACCGCGTCGCGCCCGAGGCCGCCCGTCAGATCAGCGCCTTTCACCGCGACTTCGTTGACGAGGTCAAGGCCGCCGTCGAGCGGGACCACGTCGTGGTCGTCGGCATGGGGCAAAACCCCGTGGTGGGCAAGGCGCATAAAGCCCTCACGCAGGCTGGCATCCCCTTCACCCGCATCGATCACGGCAGCTACCTGAGTGGCTACAGGCGGCGTCTGGCGATCAAGATGTGGTCGGGCTTCCCGACATTTCCCCAGGTCTTTGTCGACGGCCAGCTCATTGGCGGGTTCACCGAACTGGCGAAAATCCTCGCCGACGGCGGCCTGAAGGCCTGAGCGCTGCCGCGGGCCTCCTGGCCCATCCGTCCGCGCCAGCAGATCGTGTGCGAAGACCACTTGCACGGCGCGATCGGGTGAGGTCTACACGGCCCCGTCATCAGACGTTTGGGTGATCGGTCCGGGTGTACCCGGGGCAACCGCTCACTGAACGCCACACTGGAGTTAGGTCATGGCCCGCGAGTTTCCCGTCGAGCGCACGCGCAACATTGGCATCATCGCCCACATCGACGCCGGTAAGACGACGACGACGGAGCGTATCCTTTTCTACACCGGCATGACCCACCGCATCGGCGAAGTGCACGACGGCGGGACCACGACCGACTACATGGAGCAGGAGCGGGAGCGTGGCATCACGATCACGTCCGCCGCCGTGACCTGCGCGTGGCGTCGCCGCATCGGCCAGGAAGGCTTTGATGCGAAGGTGAACCCCGAATATCGCATCAACGTCATCGACACCCCCGGACACGTGGACTTCACCATTGAAGTCGAACGTTCCCTGCGCGTCCTCGACGGCGCCTGCGTGGTCTTCGACGGCGTCGCCGGCGTTGAGCCCCAGTCCGAGACCGTGTGGCGCCAGGCCGACCGCTACGGCGTTCCCCGCATGTGTTACGTCAACAAGCTTGACCGCACCGGCGCGAACTTCTTCCGCTGCGTCGACATGATCATCGAGCGCCTGAAGGCCAAGCCCGCCGTCATGACCCTGCCCATCGGCAATGAAGCGAACTTCACGGGTCTGATCGATCTCGTGCGCATGAAGTCGATCAACTGGTCCAACGAAGACATGGGCGCCGAGTACCAGCTGGCCGAGATCCCGGCCGACATGGCCGAGCAGGCCAAGATCTGGCGCGACAAGCTGCTGGAGCAGTGTGCCGATGTCGACGACGTCATCGCCGAGAAGTACCTGGCCGGCGAAGAAGTCGCCGAACTCGAGCTCGTGGCCGCCCTGCGCAAGGCCACCATCAGCCTCAAGCTGGTGCCGACCTTCTGCGGTTCGTCTTTCAAGAACAAGGGCGTGCAGTACCTCCTTGACTCCGTCATCGACTACCTGCCCTCGCCCTCCGACATTCCGCCGGTCAAGGCCAAGGACCTCAACGATCTCAATCACGAGATCCTCCGGACGCCTTCGGACACCGAGCCGCTCACGACGCTGGCGTTCAAGCTGCTCAACGACAAGTTCGGCCAGCTGACGTTCATCCGCGTGTACTCGGGCGTGCTGAAGAAGGGCGACACCGTCCTCAATGCCCGCACCGGCAAGCGCCTGCGCGTCGGTCGCCTCATGCTGATGTTCGCTGACAAGCGCAACGAAATCGAAGCCTGCTACGCCGGCAACATCTGTGCCGCCATGGGCGTCGACTGCGTCACCGGCGACACCCTGTGTGACGAGGACAATCCGATCGTCCTCGAGCGTTTGACGGTGCCTCCCGCCGTCATCACGCTGGCCATCGAGCCCCGCACCAAAGCCGATCAAGAAAAGATGGGCACGGGCCTCGCTCGCCTCGCGGCGGAAGACCCTTCGCTGCGCCTGAAGACCGAAGAAGAGACCGGCCAGACCACCATCGCCGGCATGGGCGAGTTGCACCTGGAGATCATCGTCGACCGCCTCAAGCGCGAGTTCGGCGTCGAGACCAACGTCGGCAAGCCCCAGGTGGCCTACCGCGAGACGGTCACCAAGGCGACCACCGAGGTCAACGTCTACAAGAAGCAGACGGGCGGCAAAGGTCAGTACGCCAAGGTTGAAATCAAGGTCGAGCCCAACGAGACGGGCAAGGGCTTTGAGTTCATCAACGACACCGTCGGTGGCTCGATTCCCAAGGAGTTCATCCCCGGCGTCGAGAAGGGCCTGGAAGGCGCGCTGCTGCGCGGCATCCGCGCCGGCTACCCCGTCGTCGACGTCAAGGTTTCGCTGCTTGACGGCGCCTACCACGAAGTCGACTCCGACGCCCGCACCTTTGAAATCTGCTCGTCGCAGGCCTTCCAGGAAGCGGCTCGCCGGGCCGGTCCGGTCATCCTCGAGCCGCTGATGAAGGTCGAAGTCGTCACCCCCGAAGACTGGATGGGCGACGTCATCGGCGACTTGAACTCCCGCCGTGGCCAGGTCCAGGGCATGGAAGACCGCGCCGGCATGAAGGTCATCACGGCCAACGTGCCGCTCGCCGAAATGTTCGGCTACGCCAACGCCATCCGCAGCAAGACCCAGGGTCGCGCCAGCTACACCATGGAGTTCTCGCACTACGATCAGGTCCCCGGCGCCATCGCCGAGCAGATCATCGCCAAGGCCGGCGGCAAGTAGTCGACGAAGTGCAGTCGCCGCCATCCCCACCGATGGCGGCGCCTGTAAGTGTTCGGAAGTTCATCAAATTCTGGGTTCGTCGTCGACTGTGCGCAGTCGCCGTCGGGTCCGCCCTGAAAAACCGGTTCGAGGCCCTTGCGCAGCCCGTTTCGGTCGTATCTACACCAAGCGCCCATTTCGAATTCTCGAGGAGATCGCCATGTCGAAAGAGAAGTTCAGCCGCGACAAGCCCCATGTGAACGTTGGCACCATTGGCCACATCGACCATGGCAAGACGACGCTGTCGGCTGCCATCACCAAGGTCATGGCGGACAAGGGTCTCGCCAAATTCATGGGCTATGACGCCATCGACAAGGCCCCTGAAGAGCGTGAGCGCGGCATCACGATCAACACGGCCCACCTTGAGTACCAGACGGAAACCCGTCACTACGCCCACGTCGACTGTCCCGGACACGCCGACTACATCAAGAA
>CAJBHN010001109.1 GCA_903952805.1 uncultured Myxococcales bacterium
AGCCAAGTCACGCTCCCGCATCGTCGACGAGGGCGAAACGTGGCGCCTGCTGATGGCCTCCTTGCTGCACAAAGACGGCGTGCATCTGGGCTTCAATCTGTTCGTGCTGCTCGCCGTGGGCGCTGTGCTGGAAGGCGTGTATCGGCGTGGTGACTACGTGCTGCTCCTGCTGGGCAGCGGCCTGTGCTGCATGACGACGTCGACGTTGATGAGCCCGCCGGCCACGGTGGGGGCCTCGGGGCTGGTATTTGGCTGCCTGGGCTGCGCCACGGTGTTTGGCCTGCGTTTCGCCGACGTGCTGCCCCTTCGCTACCGCATGTACTTTGGCGTCGTGCTGGTACTCTACACCGCCGCCGCGTTTTGGACGGGTCTGCTGCGCACCTCGACCGACAACTGGGGCCATGCTGGCGGGCTGGTGTGTGGCGCAGTGGCCGCGCTCGTGTTTGAACCCCGGCTGCTGCGCCTCACCAGCGTGGCGGAGTCCCGGGCCGTCATGATGCGCCCCTGGCTGACGGCCGTCGTCGTCGTCGTCATGGTCGTCGGCGTCGGCCCGTTGCTGCCCCCGCTGTGCTTGTCATTTGAGCCCCTGCGTTTTGGCGCCTTCGGCGTCATCCTTGAGCACCCGCGCAGCTGGAGCCGCGGTCCCGACCCGCTGGGCTTCGTCGCCGTCGGCAACGGCACCGACGCCCTCGCCTCGCTCGCCTGCAGCCAGGCCGACATCCATGCCGACGTCGACGCCGTCGCCCGCCGCTTCGTCGACAGCGAACTGCTTGGCATGGCCCGCGCCGGTCACATCGCCAACGTCGAGGTCGACGCCACCACTGAAGACGTCATTGCTGGCGTTGAGGCGCGCCGCATCGGCATCACGTTTCTGGCCAGCGACGGTCCCTTTGCGGCGCGAGCCTGGGTCTTTGTCCGCGGCGAGCTGGAATGCGTGCTGGTGGCCGCCCATCGGGCCGAGGCGTCGCGACAGGCACGGGTCATCCTCGACGAGCTGGTCTCCCGCTTGCGCGTGGGCCCCACCGATGCCGAGCTCGTCGCCATCGCCAACACCGATCAGCGCCCGACGTCGACGCAAGCCTGGCTGGACCGGGGCCGCGCCCACCAGCGAGCGGGTGTCGACGACGATGCCCGCCACGCCTTTGACCAGGCCGCCGTCCACGTCGTCCATGAGCCCAGCCTGCTCTCCCGCACCGGCATCGCCCGTGCCCGCTTCGAACTGTCCCTCCCACCCGGAGCGACCAACCTCGACCTGGCCCGCAGTGGCGCCGTCATTGCCGTCGCCAGCAGCATCGACGGCAGCGCCGACCACGCCGATGCGCTGGCCGCCCTCATCGACGTCGACGTGGCCCGCGGCGCCCACGACGAAGCCTGCGCCACCGTCCACACGGCCCGCTCGCGCTTTGGCGACGACGTGCGTTTCGCCCCCAGCGTCACCTGCCCATGAGCGGTGCGCAGCAAGCGAGCCATGACGACGACGAACCTCGAACGACCGGGGCGGGCCGCCGCGCAGCCGTCGCGATCACCGGCCTGCTGGTCGCCGCGGTCGTGGGCTGTGGCGCGGCGGTCATGGCGACGTTCATGGTGGGACTCGGACAGCAGGCGAGCGATGTCGACGTCGGCATCGTCGTCGTGGGCGACCCCTTGCCCCGGCGAGATGCCGCACCCATGCGCATCGTCGCGGTGGGCACTGACCGGATCTTGCCGGTGTCGGGCACCATCAATGGCGTGTCCATCGACGACCACGGTCTCGTCGACGTCGCCACCGGCGGCGGCCGGCTCGAGGTCGTGGCCGACGTCCTCTGGCGGCAACGCCATGAGCACCTGACGCTCGATTTTCCCCTGCCTGACGCCCACCTCTCGACGACGTTGACGACGACACTGGCTCCCAGGGTGCTGCTGTCGTCGGCCGCCGGTCCGGGTGTGTATCCCTTCGACGGCGTGGTCCCGGCGCGCGGGGCGGCCAGCGTGCTGCTGCTTGACGACGACGAGGCACGCGTGGTCGTCGTCGATGCCGCCGTCGACGGCCGCCTGCCCGACGGGCGCCTGTTGGCCCTGGACCGGGCCCCGGTGCAGGCGAGCCTCACCGTGTCAGCACCAGCAGGCATCGCCGTCGCGCTGCTGGCCCGACGGGCGACGCCAGTGTTGATCAGCGTCGTCGTCGGGGGGCGGGTGCTGGCTCTCCGGCCCATGTCGCTGGCCGACGGCGAGGCTCGCACCGCCACGTTCGCATGGCCCGGGTGGCAACGCCCCGGTGACGTCGTGGTCGTCGGCATCGCCACCACGTCGGTGCCGGGGCAGGCCGCCATCAGCCCGCTCCAACTGGTGAACCGGGTGGGTGGATTTGTCGACGACGACTTGCTCGCGGTTGATGCGCGCGCCCGACCATTTCTCGACCGCCCCGAGGTGCGTCAGGCCCTGGGACGTCGACTGCGGGTCGCCGGCGGTGAACCCGCCATCGTGTCGCCGACCATGGCCAGGCAGCGACAGCAGCGCGTTTTGCTCTTGACGGAGGCAGCGACGCGCTCCCGCCACCAGTTCCGGCTGGCGGCGGGAACATTGGCGTTGGTGGTGCTGCTCAATGGCCTGTGGTGGCGAGGGCGCCCGGCCCTGGTGCTGGTCGGGCTGGCGGTGGTGATCGGGTCGTTGATGGGTCTCGACGCCATGCTTGGCGTCGTCAACGACAACGGCGCCGTGGTCGACATTGGCCGCGACCCCGGGGTCGGACCTATTTCGGGATCGCCTTGAGCATGGCTTTGCCGTCCTTCAAGATGACCTTGAAATCGACCTGCTCGCAGCCATGCTTGGCCTGGACGAGGGGGACTTGTTTGGCCATCTGGGCCCGCAGGGCGTCGACGGTGAGCGTGGATTGCTCGCCGGTGCGTCGCTTGGCCTCGACGTAGACCTTGTGAATCTGCTGGAGCTTTTGCTCGCTCACGCCTCCCAGAGCCGACGTTGATGACCCAGCCGACGCCGACATCGGTGTAGGAGCCGGACGCGGCGCCGGACGAGGGGCCACAGGACGTGGCGCCGGGCGGGAGTCCAGCTCGTCATCGAACGAGCCCATGTCGACGTCGATGGAGTCCAGCGCGTCCATCGAGTCGAGCCCGGCGTTGGAACGCGCGGCGCCAGGGCTGGCTTCAGCAGGCTGCGCGCTTTCGGCCGCGACTTTGGCAGCGTCGCGCTTCTTCATCTGCGCGACCTTGAACTTGTCTCGTCGATAGGTGCCGTCTTCGATCTGCTTGAGCGTGCGGGCCCAAACGCGCTCCATCGACACGAACCGAGCATGGATCTGGTTGAAGCGGAACTTGTCCTGGGTATTCCAGTCCCGCAGTTCGTCTTCCTTCATCTTGCGAAACAGCCCGGCCAACTGGGCCTGCGACGTCGTCGGTGGTCGCTTGATCAGCCCGAGAAAATACTGATCGAAGTCGCGACGAATCCCTTCGGATTGCTTCTCGATGTCGTCCAATCGCTTCTTGTTCGCCGAGATGTGCGCCATTCGATCGAAACCCTAGCAAGAACCCGCCAACAACGTCGGACTGGACATCACGGCGTGACAAGGGGGGCCAGCGGCGGGGCCAGCGGCGGCGCCACCCTCGGCGCCGGTGCGTCGACCGGCTTGGTCGGCACTGCCAACGGCTGGGTGTCGCGCTGCGCCTGAGCGAGACGTTCCAGCCGCTGCCGCTCGCTGCGCAGAAAAGCCACCCCCAAAGTGGCATCGCCGCTCACCACCAGGCGCTCCAGCACGGCGAGGCCCTCGGCGGCGTTCCCCGCTTCAGCCAGGGCGGCAGCCCAGGTGTGCGTGATGGCGGCGGTGGAAGGTGACTCGAGATGGGCTTGAGACGCCAGCAGGACGGCCTGGTTTGGGTCACGTACCGCCGTCTCGTTGGCCCGGGCGTAGAGCCAGGCGCACGAATTCTTCAGCATGGGAGCATGAAGGGCGCGACCCTCCTCATCGAGGGCCGCGCGACACAGCAGGCGCACCGTGAAGCCATCGCCGAAGGGCATCTCACCTTGAGGCTGAACAACACCCAACTCGACGAGGGCCGCGTCGAAAGCGGCGGTGCGATCACCGCGGGACAGGAGCCGGAAGGCGATGGCAGCCAGGCGCTCCGCCTTGTGCTCGTCACCAGCCACCTCCGCGGCCCGAGCCTGCAGCATCACGGTGGATCCGTCATTGGGCGCCAACGACGACGATGCCACCACGTGGGCCGCGGCGCGTTTCGCCACCCCGTCGTCGACGCCATTGCCCCGCAACTGCAGTGTATGCAGGTCACGCAAGCCCATGATGACGTGATAGCGGGGCGAAAATCGGGGCTCGAGGGCTGCGACGCCGACCACGGCGAAGCCCACCAGGCTGGCGACCAGGGCGCCGGTTCCAAGGATGCGACGACGCAAGCCAATGGCGTGATGCACGACGCCGTTGTCACCCATGGAGCCCACATCGGTGTCGCTGGCGGCGAGGCCGTAGCCAAGGATGAAGCCCATCAGCAGCCCGCCAAAGTGGGCGACGTTGTTGACCATGGGAAGCAAGAAACCCATGGCAAACGTGGCCACCACAAAGGGCACCAACGAAGCCACCAGGAACCTCCCGAGGGTTCGGTGGCGGGCCACTGCCGCGATGGCCAGCAACGCACCGGTCACGCCAAAGATGGCGCCGGAGGCACCCGCCGTCAGCCCCGGCTGCAAGGCCACGCTCAGCGAAAAACCAAACAGGCCTGTCACGACGTAGACCAACACCAGGCGACCGGTGCCGATCAACCGCTCCAACACGCGGCCCACCTGCCACAAGACCCACATATTGAGGCCGAGGTGCCAGGCGCCGACGTGGACAAAGCAGGCCGTCAGCAGGCGCCACGTCTCTCCCGACCAAATCCGCACCGGATCAACGGCACCAAATGCGACGACGTCGGCGGCGCCAGCCAACAACACTGGCACCCCCGACCACGCCATCGCGAGCCCGACGGCGAGATTCAAAAACAGGACCGCCGTCGTGCCCCAGGAGGGAGCGTGGGGTCCGCCGACCTCGTCGGGCACATCGTCGTCGTCTGATGAGGGTGGACGGTCTGCCATGGAAGGAGCCTATTGGTGCAGGGTCACGGGGACAACGCTTGATGGAACCGCGCGGTTGCCATGCGCGGCAGGACGGCCGCCAGCAGTGGGCTGGGCGGTCGCCCTGATGTGCCGACCCGATATGGCTGGCATGTCATGGCCTCGATGGCTTGAACGCAAAAGGGGCTGATTGATCCAACGAAGCACCGCTGACATCGCGAACCTCCACGACAAGGGCGCAGACCCGAACGACACATTTCGATCAAGGTCCACACCTGGCGTTGACGTCGTCAGCCGTCAAAGCCATTGCTTGGAGTATGTCCATTGATGCTCCAAGCGCCCCGCCCGATTCCCCTGCACCGGCTTCTGGGACGCCGCACGGCACCAATGGTCGGGTCCTGGTGACCGTTTCAGGGCCCGACACCCCAGGCATCACGGCCACCCTCACCGGCATCGTCGCTGAGGCCGGCGCCGAACTGCTCGACATCGAGCAGGTCGTGTTGTCGGGCCAACTCACCCTGTGCCTGTTGGTCGGCGTCCCCCTCGAACGCGGTGGCCCGGGCACGGGCGTGCTCAAGGAGTTGCTGTTTTCGGCCAAGGCTCTTGGACTTGAGCTCGACTTCAAGGTCGTCCAGCCCCGGGCCCAGTCTACGGGTGATCGCCGCTCGTTTGCCGTCACCATCATCGGCGACGTCGTCGACGCCGGCTGTGTGCACGATGTGACCGCCGCCCTCGCCGAGCACCAGGCCAACATCGACACCATCGCCCGCTTGTCCGACGGCGACTTGTCGAGCCTTGAATTCGGCATCTCGTTGGCCGACGACGACGAGGGCCGAGCCCAGTCTCTGCGCCAGGCGCTGGTGGGCATCGCCCGCAAACGGGGCGTCGATCTCGCATTCCAGATTGAGGACCTCTCCCGTCGCAACAAGCGTCTGGTGGTTTTTGATATGGACTCGACCTTGATTCAGATCGAGGTCATCGACGAACTCGCCCGCCTCCACGGCGTCTACGACGAGGTCGCAGCCCTCACTGCCGCCGCCATGTCGGGCGGTATGCCCTATGAGGAGTCCCTCAAGCTGCGCGTGGAGCGTTTGGCGGGCCTCCCCATCGCTGCCTTCCAAAAGCTGGTCGCGGACCTGCCCATTACCGAAGGCGCCGAAGACTTGCTGCGCGTCCTCAAGGGCCTGGGCTTCAAGACGGCGGTCATCTCGGGCGGGTTCTCGCTGGCTGCTGAAGCGCTGCGCCAGCGACTCGGGCTCGACTACGCCTTCAGCAACACCCTCGAGGTCAAAGACGGCAAGCTGACCGGCCGCGTCCACGAACCCATTGTCGGCCCTCAGCGCAAGGCCGACTTGTTGGATGCGCTCGCGCAGCGCGAAGGCATCCCGCTGTTTCAGACCATCGCGGTTGGCGACGGCGCCAACGACCTGCTGATGCTCGAAAAAGCCGGCCTCGGCATCGCGTTTCACGCCAAGGCCAAGTTGAAAGACGCGGCGGACACCAGCCTGTCCAACGGAGGTCTGGACCGGGTGCTTTACCTGCTCGGCCTGCGCGCCAAAGACATCCGAGCGTTCCTGGCGGAGACCTGACGTGGTCGTTGACAGCGCGATCGATGCCTTTCTTTCGTATGTCCGCGTCGAGAAGGGCCTCGCGGACAACACGATCGACGCCTACGGACGCGACCTGCTGGCATTGGCGGCGTCGCTGAGCACACAGGGGGTCACGCAGGCGCGCGACGTACGCGTCAACCATGTCCTGGCCCATCTCGTGGAGTTGTCCAAAAACGGCAGCGGCATCCGCACGCAAGCGCGCCATCTGGTTGCGATCCGCCAGCTCTTTCGCTTTCTGGTCAAAGAGAAAGTCATCGCCAGCGACCCCGTCGCCGACATCGAGATGCCCAAAGCTGGACGCAAGCTGCCGGAATTTCTGGACGTCGACGAGGTCGAACGGCTGCTCGGCACGCCCGATGCCCGCACGCCACGCGGCAGCCGCGATCGCGCGATGCTCGAGGTGCTCTACGCCACGGGGCTGCGCGTGACTGAGTTGGTCACGTTGCCGAGCGACGGCCTCGACGCTGAACGCGGATTTGTGCTCGTGCGGGGCAAGGGCAACAAGGAAAGGGTGGTGCCACTGGGGCAGCACGCCCTCGCAGCCCTGGAGCAGTACGTTCGCGAGGCGCGTCCGACGTTCCTGGGGACCCATATGAGCTCGACAGCCCTGTTTCTGCGCACTGGCGGCGAACCGATGACCCGCCAGGGATTCTGGAAGCTGCTGAAGGCCCATGCGGTGGTGGCAGGGATCGCCAAGCCCCTGTCGCCCCACAAGCTGCGTCACAGCTTCGCGACCCATCTGGTGGAGCGGGGTGCCGACCTGCGTGCCGTGCAGGCCATGCTGGGCCACGCTGAGCTGTCGACGACGGAAATCTACACGCACGTCAACCGTGAGCGGCTCCGGCAGATCTACGGGGATCACCACCCGCGTGCGACGCCTGCGCGGGAACCCCCACCCGGCTGAGCGTGTCAGGGGGACATGCATTCGCCCTGCCCGTTCGTTGTCGCCGCCCTGCTCGCTTTGGCTGGCGGCGTGGCTGACACGGCCCGGGCCGCCCCTGATTGCCCACGGCAGGACCAACCGGGACCACTGACGGACTTCGCGCCCGGAAGGGCAACGACGACGATTCACGTCGTCGATGGCGTCGCCGTCGTCCACTATCGGCTGACGCTGCACAACACGTCGAACGGTCCCGCGCATGGGCTCGTGACCCTGCAGACCCGGCGCGGCGTCGACGACATCGGTGGCCACGACGATGCAATCGGTTCGCCGTTGATCGTCCAGCACGCGCACCTTGTGGGCAGCGCCGCCAGCGGTCTCGAGGATGCCTTCAACGCCAGCCAGAGATTCAGTGCCTTTCGCGACGCCCTGCAAGACGGCGTCGAGCCTGAAGACGCCGTCGTCGGTGGCCATCGGGCGGCCCTGCTGGTGGCAGAGGACTCCGAGGGCGACGTCACCGTCGAAGTCGCCGCCGCCTGCTCGGTGCGCACCGTGACGGTGGAGGTTGACGGCGCCGTCCTGTCGACGCCGAGGCAGGGAGGCTGGCGTTTTCTGGTGCCACGGCTGTCCTCGCGCGATGACGTCATCGTCACCGCCGACGACGCCGAAGTCTGGGTGGACGGCACCACTCCCGCTCTCAACGGTCGTGTCACCGTGAGCGGGCCAGCCCGTCCGCTGGACGGCGAAGAGGACTTCGGCGGCGCACCGTTCGTGGTCGACGCCAGACCCACCGTCGGTCGCCTGCGAGCTGCCGGGGTGCTGCGCACCTTCAAGGCCACGGCGGGCAAGACCAGTGCGGCCAAGACCGAAACGCCATCGGACCTGATGGCATCAGGCTTTTCGCTGTTGCAGGCGTCGGTGGACCTGCCGTCGCCACTGACGACGACGGCAGCCGATATGCGTCTGGTCTTCGTCGTCGACAGCAGTGTCAGCGCCGGCGACGACGGCGTGAAGCGCACGCTGACCCTGGTCAATCACATCCTCGACGCCGCCCCTGACGATGCTCGCTGGGCCCTGGTGACCGCCAGCCGAAATCCGCGGCTCGTCGTGGCCCCGTGGCGCGCGCGCGACGACCGATTTCTGCCGGAGATCGTCGTGGAGAACGGCTCGAATCTATCCGCGGCCGTGGCTCTCGCTGCTCGCATTGGCGGCGACGCTGGTGCCGGCAGCGGGCGCGTCATCGTGCTGTCGGACCTGCAACTCGGCGACGTCGGCGCCCCCCGCCTGGTCGGGGCCCTGCATGCGTCTCCGGTCGGCGCCCAGGCGCCCGTCGTGCATGTGTTGGAGCTGCCGGCCGATCTCGGCGTCGACGAAGAACTGGGGTTTGTGCGCGAACTTGCCGAGGACGTTCCACTGGTGTCGGCCACCGCTCGCCACGGCGGCCTGTTCCTGGGCGTATCGCCCGGCGGTGAGGACGGCGACGAGCTGGCATTGGCGCGCTTTGTCATCCGCCCCACCCGCCTGGACCGGATGCAGCTGTTCGTCGACGGCGTCGACGTGAGCAACGACGTGGGCGTCGATCCGATGCACGCTGGCCGCGCCCTGGGTTGGGATGCGGCCGGTCCGTCCGGCGATGGTACCCTCCCGCGCTTCCTCCTCGAAGGTGGGGGGCTGCGGCTGGCGCAGACGATGCCAGTGGGCTCTCGACGGGTACAGTTCCGTGGCTTGCTGTGGGCCGAACCCGTGGTCATTGACCTCGAGGCAGCGCCGACGGCAGCGGCCCTCGGGACGGCCATCAACGGCGTTTTGCGGGCGCACTTCAGTGGCGCCGACGATGCGGTGACGGCAGTGGCCACCGCAGGTCACTTCGTATCGCGGATGACGTCACTGGCGGCGGTACCGGCGTTCCGTCCAGCGCGCCCCGATGGGTTTGGCACGCAGAGCTGGAGCTGGAGCTGTGGCTGTGGTGGCTGTGGCGGCAGCGGCAGTCGCAGCACGCACTGCAGCATTGGCCATGCGAGTCAGCCGCCCAAGCTCGCCGAGCAGGCGCTGTTGGACGCGCTGGCTCAAACGATCGCCGACCACTGCCTTGGCGACGTCGACGTCACCCTGGAAATCGGCGACCTCGAAATCCTCGAGGTGACGGCCAAGAACTCGGCCCGACACCGCGCCCGCTGCATCGCCGAGGGCTTCTGGCACGCACGCCTCGATCGGCTGACGCCAGGCGATGGCAGCTTCGAAAAGCATGGCCATCGCACCGCGATGGCGACGTGGACCCCTCCAAAGCCAGCAGAGGCCCCCGCGGAGCCAAACGGGACTGATCAGGTACAGTGAAGCATGGGTCTGCTCCTGCATGTGTTTCTGGCAACGCTGGCGGCGTCGACACCGCCGACGATTACACCCGTGAGCGACGCTGACGACACGCCGGGGGTGAGAGCGACGTTTGACGTCGAGGCCCCCGCCAGCGTTGTCCTGGACCTCCTGTGGGATGTCTCCCGCTTTCAGCGAATCTTCCCCGACATCATGGCCCTGCACGTGCTGACGGAGACACCGACACAGGTGGATGTCAGCTTCACCGTCGACGCCGTCGTCGCCAAGCCGAGCTATACGCTGCGGCGGAGACTTGATCTCGAACGCGGTGAGATCAGCTGGTTCAGCGTCGCTGGCGACCTGAAGCGCGTGGTGGGGAAGTGGACCGTGCGCCCGGCCAGCGATGCGCGGCGCTGTGTCGTCATCTACGAGAGCTTCGTCGACATCGGCATTGTCGGCATCAGCACGGTCTACCGCAACATCGTCACGAGCAAGCTCCATCAGATGGTCGAGCGGGTGCGCGTGGCCGCCGCCGACGCCGTGGGGATCCGGTAGCCGACGACGCTCTCCGTGTTTTCCGGGGGACGCGGCGCCCGCGCATCAACAGCGCCATCGTCGTCGTCACCACATCGAAATGCCGGCGGCGGGACTCGAACCCGCATTCCCGTGAGGGCGAGGGATTTTAAGTCCCCTGCGTCTACCGATTCCGCCACGCCGGCCCAGGGTGGCGCGCCCAACAAGATTCGAACTTGTGACCTTCGGTTTAGGAAACCGACGCTCTATCCAACTGAGCTATGGGCGCTCAGTTCCCCTTGTAGAAGCAGACGTACGATTTCGCATCACTGTTTTCTCCGACGCTGCCGACAGAGACACACACCGAGTCGAGCCCGGCGGGCTATTGGGCCAGATCTTGGCTACAAAAGGGCCTTTCGCTTGATTTCCGCCACGGAACTGACGATTGTCCGCTCGCCTGAAAGGATGGGTCGTTCTCGTGCGTAGTGCCCGTGACGTCCGTCCACGTTGCCGACGTCGAGGTACCGCGCCGTCGACAACTGTTGATTCAAGAAACGCCCTACCGGGCATGAGGTCATGATCATGAAGAAGTCCATGCTGCTCGCCACCCTCGGCGCCGCCACCCTCCTCACCGTCGCTTGCGCCTCCACCCCCGAAGCCGCTCCTGCGCCCGCCGCCGAGCCCGCCGCGGCTGCTCCTGCCGACGCGCCCGCTGCTGACGCTGCCAAGGCTCCCGAAGGTTCCTGCGGCGGCGAGAAGAAGGCCGAAGGCTCCTGCGGCGCCGCGCCCAAGCGCTGAACGACTCGCCACCCCGGTGGTTGATGCAAGGAGGGAGGCACATGGTGCCTCCCTTCTTCATTATCAGGCTTTCGATGCAGGCCGGTCTCGCCGACACGTTGATGGCCGCTCCGAAGCTGGCGCGCGCCCCAAAGACCATCGACGCTCCCCGGGTTGGCTGATATACTGCAGCATGTCGTCGTCGCCGCCCACCTGGACTTCCTCCCATTCCGTATCGGCGCAGGACGAAGACCACAGCAAGACGGTCAAGCTTTCTGCCACCGAGCTGCGCCAGCAGCTGCAGGAGTTGGGCGTCGACCTTGAGCCCGACGAGGCTCGGGACCGCGCCGGCGACGAACAGTCTGTCCAAAGCAATGAACGCCGCCCGTGACGGCGACATGCGTCGGTTGCGCCGACGTCAGCGGGATCGGCCACTCGCGTTTCGCTCGCTGACGACGGCAGCGCATTCATGCGAACCAACTGGGACGCCGATACGACGGATGCTCCCCCCTTTCCCGGCGCACCAACGGAACTTTGCCCGATGGCTGAGCGGCTCACCGATCGGTAGGAGACCGTCATGTCATCGCACATCCTCGTCGTCGAAGATGAAGCCGACCTCGCCGACGCCTTGGCGTTTGCGCTGGAGCGGGAGGGGTTCCGCGGCACCGTCGCCCGCGATGGTCGCAGTGCCATCGACGTGATCAGTCAGACCCCGCCGCCAGATCTCGTGCTGCTTGACTTGATGCTGCCCGATATTTCGGGCACCGAAGTCTGCCGCCAACTGCGTGCCAACCCCACCACACGGCACGTACCGGTCATCATGGTCACCGCGAGGGCCGAGGAGATCGACCGCGTTGTCGGCTTCGAAGTCGGCGCCGACGACTACGTCGTCAAGCCCTACAGCACCCGCGAATTGGTTTTGCGCGTGCGGGCCGTGCTGCGCCGTCGCGAGTCCAGCGCCCCAATCGATGTCACGGCCTTGCGATTCGGCGTGCTCACCGTCGACAAAGACGCCCACAAGGTGTGGGTTGAGGATGCTGAAGTGGCACTGACGGCGCTGGAGCAGCGCCTGCTTCACACCTTGCTCGAACGACGAGGCAGGGTCCAAACCAGAGAAACGCTGCTGTCGGATGTGTGGGGGATCACCGCCGACATCACCACTCGCACCGTCGACACCCATGTGAAACGCCTGCGCGAGAAGCTCGGCGCCGCGGGGAGCTACGTCGAGACGGTGCGCGGCGCAGGGTACCGATTCAGGGCTCAGCCCGAGGTGGTCGGGTGAAATTTCTCGTGCGCTCGGTGCGGGGAAAGCTGACGGCGGTGTCGCTGGCGCTGGTCGCGGCGATTGTCCTTGCCAGCGGTGCGGCGCTCGAGTCGATGCTGCGCGACGAACACGACGACCGCTTGCGCCGCGAATTGGTCCGACATTCCAACGTCCTGGAGGCGGTGCTCAACGAGTCACTCCCCGGTGACGCCAATCGCCATGTCGCCTTTCTCCGGGCGTCGCTGCTCGCACGGGCTGGCCAATTGCGCTTCACGCTCATCGACACCGACGGGCGCGTATTGGCGGACTCCCACATCGACGATGACCGCCTGCCAAGCGTCGACGACCACAGCCATCGGCCCGAGGTCTTGGCCGCGCTGAGTGGTGAACCAGGCGTGGTGAAACGGACCAGTGAAACCACGGGCGAAGTCATGCTGTACCTGGCGCGTCCCATGGGGACCACCGGACAAGTCCTCCGAATCGCCATGCCCGCGTCGTCGGGGGACTTGCTCATTCACCGCCTGCGGGTCTCCCTCGGCGTGACCGCGGGCATCGCCATGACCATGGCCATGTTGATGAGCCTGTGGAGCGCACATGTCATGACCCGGTCGCTGCGAGAACTCGTCGTCAAGGCCAGAGCGCTGGCGGAGCATCGCACCCGGGCGCGCATCCGCCTGGGCTCTGACGACGAGCTCGAGCTGCTGGCCGGCAGCGTCAACCTGCTCGCGGGCGAGGTGGACGACACGCTATCGACCCTCGAAGCGGAACGGGATCGATTCCGCGCCGTCGTCGAGGGCATTGCCGACGGCGTCGTCGCCATTGATGCCACGGGGCACGTGCTGCTGATGAACACCGCGGCGCGCACGCTGCTGGGCAACGACGGCACCGTGCAAGGCATGCCCCTGGCACAGTTGCTGCCCACGATCGACGTCGATGACTTGCTCCGCACCGACGATGTGGAGCAGCCCATGGTCGAGCTGGAGCTGCCGGGCCCACGGCCACGACGGGTGTTGGTCCATGCCTCGCGCACCGCGGTTCGCGACGGTGCGGTGCTGTTGCTCGAGGACGTCACCGACGTCAGAAGGCTGGAGAATGTGCGGCGTGATTTCGTCGCCAATGTGTCCCATGAACTGCGCACACCCGTCTCCGTCATCCGCGCCAGTGCTGAAGCATTGATCGACGGCGGCCTCGACGACAAAGCCCGCGCCGCCCGCTTTGCTGCAGCGCTCCACCGCAACGCCGAACGCCTCTCCCGCCTGGTGTCAGACCTCCTCGATCTCGCCCGCATCGAATCCGGTCGTCATGCGATCACCATGAGCACGGTCTGCGTGGCCGACGTCGTCAAAGGCATCGTCGACAACCTGCAGCCCATCATCGACGCTCGCCACCACAGCGTCGTGGTTGATGTCCCAGACGATGTCATCGCCCTCGCCGACGGCAGTGGTCTCGAACAAGTCCTGTCGAACCTCCTCGACAACGCGGCCAAATACACCCCTGAGGTCGGCCGCATCGTCGTGCGTGCCCGCCATCACGACCAGCGCGTCGTCATCGAGGTCGAGGACAACGGCCCGGGCATTCCAGCAGAACACCGGGATCGCGTTTTTGAGCGCTTTTATCGCGTCGACGCCGGGCGCTCCCGTGAAATGGGTGGAACGGGCCTTGGCCTGTCCATCGTCAAACATTTGGTCGCGATCATGGATGGTGATGTGCGCGTCGAGGCTGCCGAGCCAAGCGGCGCCCGCTTCGTCGTCGAACTGCCGCTTGGACGCGCCCCATGAAGGAGTCAGGCCCCTGCTGAGCCGAAGCTTCCGGTCTGCGTCGTCGCCGACCAGCGGATGCCGCATTATTGAGACGCGCAGTGGCTGGCACGCTGTAGAATCAGCCATGCGCTCGCCGCCATCGACTCGGGCCCCTACCCGCCTTGACGCCCTCACACCAGGCTCCCCCTTGCCTTCCAGCAACCGCAGGGAGGCCTCGACGGGGAACGCATGCCGCAGGCTGAGCGAGCCGCGGTCAAGGATGCCGCCATGAACGACGCCGACCAGCTCTTGTCCGACCTGGGGACGTTCGGCGACCGGACCAGCTCATTTCTGTCGGCGTATGGGCACTTCCGCGACCACCGTCTGACGCGCGGGCGCATCCGCTACGTCGACGTTCCGGGTGCGGTCGTCGCCGCAGGCGAACCACTGTGCCCGATCGCCGATCGGGCCGACGCCTTCTTCGCGTTTGCAGCCCAGGCGCGCACCCAACGCA
>CAJBHN010001110.1 GCA_903952805.1 uncultured Myxococcales bacterium
CGCCGGGCCCTGTGGCTGCCAGCTCGACGGCCAAAGCTCGTCCGCCGAAGCCATTGGCGGCGCGCTCATCGTCATGGGCCTCGTCGGTCGCCGTCGCCGCCGCACCTGAGACGAGTCGGCGACGGCTTGTCCGCCCGCCGATTGTTCAGACCGAAAATGCCACCGCCCGCGTCGGCAGCACCTGCAAGTGCTCGCCGATGGCGGGTGGCGGCGTCAACGACGGCCAGCGCAACAGCAGCGTCGTCGTCGTCGACGTCACCGTCACCCGCAGTTCGTGCTCGCGCCCGAGAAACAGCCGCTGCAGAACCACGACGTCGACGCCGTCGGCGACACCGGTGCGCAGCCATTCGGGGCGCACGCCGAGCGAAATGGGTCCATTGCCGACGCCACCGCCCACGTGGACATCACGACGGGGAATGCGGGTCTCGCCGACGCGGACCTCATCGACATCAAGCGTGGCTGGCACGAAATACATCGGACCGCCGAAAGCGCCGACGAACGGCGTGTCGGGCCGCAGATAGATATCCTCAGGGGAACCTTGTTGCGCGAGGCGGCCCTGATTCAACACCACGACGTCATCGGCGATGGCAAAGGCTTCTTGTTGATCATGGGTGACGGCGACGACGGTGGCGCCGCTGGTCCGGGCGAGGGTTGACAATTCGCCGCGCATTTCCTCGCGGAGTTTGGCATCGAGATTCGCCAATGGTTCGTCGAGCAAGAGAATCGGCGGCGAATGGACGCCGTCGCCGACCACAGCGCGGGCCACGGCCACCCGCTGTTGTTGACCGCCTGAAAGTTGGTGGGGCATGCGGTCGGCGAGGTGGGCCAGGCGGACCCGTTCCAGGCCGGCCATGGCGAGGTCGCGACGTTGGGTGCCGCCAATCCCGCGCAACGAGAGGGGATACGCGACGTTGTCGGCGACGGATTTGTGGGGCCACAGCGCGTAGCTTTGAAACACCATCCCGAGACCCCGGCCCTCGGGAGGCACGAAGGTGGCGCCCGCGTCGTCGACGAGGGTGTCGCCGAGCCACAGGCGGCCTCGGCTCAGGCGCTCGAGTCCGGCCATCATGCGCAGGGTCGTGGTCTTGCCGCAGCCCGATGGACCCAGCAGGGCCACCACCCGACCAGATGACAGGGACAGGTCCAGGTCGGCGACAACGTCGGTATCACCGTAGCGCTTGGCGACGCCTTCCAGGCGGATATCCATCGGCGGCGCATGGTGCGTCAGGCACGGTCACGCAACGTGGGGCGTTGGGCAGGCGCGCGGAACAAGCGCGGCACAAGCCTCGATCGAACCGTTCGAGTCGAGCAGCACCATCATCAAGCAGGTACCCGACCGTGCAGACGCCGAGGCAAACAGGCTCTCTCGGCCCTGTCGATGATCAAAGGACCTGAATACCGAGGGCTGCACGCCCTCAGCATCCCGCTGCCAACGCAGGTAGCGGTCGTCAGGAGTGAACCGATACGATGTCTTTGACACCCAGACCCATTGCTACGACCGAAAGGAAGCGGGTTGGGCACCGGGACGACGCACAGCAACGGCCGCGTCGCGGGTTCTTCGTCGTGTTTGTGGCGCTGACGCGACCGTTCAGCAAGGCTGCGTCAGGAAAGCCAAGAAATGGAAGTGGCAGATGCTTTACCAAATATTCTACGACGAGAAAACAAAAGCGTTCGTAGAGAAGATTGAAGGTATTATCACGCCATGCGGAGTACATCGCGCAAGGGAAACCACAAGAGACCCGGGTTTCATCTATGACGATGAACTGCCAAATAATCTTACAGACTTCAACACACTCTGCGAATGGCGAGTCCTCTACTATGTGTGGCAAAACTTGCCGTCATCATGGGTTGGATTTACATCGTGGCAGCACAATCAAAAAGGGTTCACGCCAGCAATTTCTGAACTCAGTGTTCAGCGGATTGAAACTGAACTCTCACTCCGTTCCTTGTGGCCATTCAAGGTAATCCCTCTTGAGCATTTAATGTTGCCCATGTCGCCATCATCGCCTCCGACTCTGCGGTCCCAGTTCACACAGTGGAGTCTGGTTGAGCAGTTCAATGGAACGCAGTTGAATGACACCCGCAGCATGCCCATGGGTCGTTACCATCATGCACGTTACTGGGAAGCGATCCTGGCTGCTGTGAAGAAACGCCACGAGATTGACCTCGATCAGGTCTGCAACTGGGAGGCGCTGGGGAAGATCGATTCGCTCCACACCTGGTGTCATGCGTTCATTGCAACGTGGGAGTTCTTTGATGCCTACATGCAGTTCTCCGCGCCGATCGTCGACGAACTCGTGGACCAATTCGGAAATCATCCGTCCGACCTGGAACTTTCATATTCATGCGAACGACTCTTGGTGATCTTCAACTACCTCAACGAGGTCTCGAAAAAAATCCCATGAAGCCTAACGTAAATATATGCCTCCTGCCCACAACCAACCACGCACACATACGTCCTCTCTTTGAAGCCGCAGAGTGGCTCCTCTTGGCTCACCTTGAAAACGGCTTCAACGCAACCATCAGCCTCCACAAACCACGGGAGGGCTTTACAAATGTCTTCTTGGGTGTCCATCTCGCGACGGCGGATGAACTCGTCCTCATCCCACCTGACTCGGTGATTTGGAACACCGAATACATGACAGAGGACGACCCTCTTGTTCAACTGCTCTGTGCTTTGTCATCGATGAATACCATCTGGGATTCTTCCGAACGCAACTGTCAAATCCTCGTGGAAAAGGGTGTGGAATCGAAACTCTGCGCACCCTGTTTTGTTTCGGGGCAGCAACGCTTGTCAAAGCTGAGCGGGCTGCAGACTGATCGCGATTTAGACGTCGTCTTGTGGGGGTCGGCGGACACCGACACCATCACCGAAACCATCGACGCCCTCAAACAGCGCGGACTCCGAGCGGCGCACCCTGTCGGATTGATTGGCGCTGACTGGGAACGTGTTGTCGCCCGAGCACACCTCTACTTGGAGGTGTGCGCCCCAGGAGAGAGGCCCTCCACCGCGCGCCAGGTATTCCTGCTTCACAACCATGTGCCGGTCGTCACTGCGTGGGGCGAAGTAGATCTCGGCGCTTCCTGGAACGACGCCATCTGCCGGGTGTCGCCCCCGAACATGGTCGACGCCTGTGTCGCCCTGTTGGCGAACCCTCTGCATATGCAGGCTGCGCAGTTGGCGGGGGCGTCAGCTCTCCATGCGCACTCCGCGACATCGATGTTGCACTCGTTGTGGTCACCAACGATGAGCGTAGACGCTCCCGCACCCGCGTCTGCTCCTGTGCATTTTTTTTGCGTTTGTCACGTCAAGCCGATGTTCAGGCCGCCGCACGAAACGAATTGGATTTACACAGGGCAACACCAGAAAGACAGCAACTCGCACCTATCGAACATTTCCGCATCTCTCGGGGAAATGTATCCGTACCTTGCGGGTAGCGCGGCGTCATTTGCCATCTGCGATGAACTCATCAAACAAAAACTTGAAGGCTCCGTTTCAATCCTGCAGTACAGGAAATTCATCGCAAAACGCCCCCTCGGCATATTCTCGAGCAACTACCCTGGACTCATCAGCGTCGAACGGCCTCCGGAATCCTCTGAGGTTTTCATCAAGGACATCGTGTCGGTTGATGGCGACTATTGTTTCTCGGTGCCAATCCTCATTGGAAATATGATTGCGCAGTATTCCGGCGCGCATCACGTCGAAGATCTTCTCCGATTTGTCGCATGTGCAGTCGAGGTCGGCGTGCTGCCCGCACGGGATGTTGCAGGGTTCTTCAACAACCCCGTCCACATTCCCGGAGGGGTCGAGTTCGGCAAGTTCCCTGCGAGCGTATTTATCGAAATAGTATCCAAGCTGCGACTCGCCTGCGAGCGTTTTCTCCAGAAACATTCCCCGGTCGCGATGAGTGATTCCTATCAAAATCGTGCACTCTCGTTCTGCTGTGAGCGGCTGGGAGGCTGGTTGCTCGTTCGTCATCTCGAAGCGAGGTTCGGCATCCCCTTCGTTGATCCGTCCTACGTTGCCTGTTTTGGCGACCGGGTGGTCTTCGGTCCTGCCGACATCAGCAAACTGAACTATCCGCATATGTTTGGGTATATGCACTGCATTGAAGATGGGGGGCAACGTGGAGTTTATGCCGTAGGCAGATAAATCATCCCTACTGCAGATGAAGAAATTCAGAGATGTATTCCTCTTTCTTCTCTTTGAAAATCAACTTGTTATCTCTGCCCTGCAACACGAGGACGTTGTCGGGGATTTCCTCGTTCACCACACGGGTCCCCGCTGAAATGACCGTACCGTCGCCAATGCGGGCACGACCGAGAATCTGAACGTCGCTGAAAAGAACGACGTTTTTTCCAATACAGGGACGCTGGTCGCGATAGCGACCGACGGTAACCCCATGAAAGAAAACGAGGTTTTCGCCATAGGTCGCATCACCCAGGACGATGCCGCTGGTGTGGCCCATGACAAACACTCGTGGGAGGTTGATGTGACCATACAGGTCGACGCCGTGGAGCACTTTGTTGAGATACGCAGCGCCCTGACTGACGCGTGGTGAAGCCGCGTGAAGCTCCCGACCGAGAAAATAGAGAAGCGTCGCATATTGACGTGAGTGGAGGGGGTCGACAGCCGCAATGCCGCGAAAAGCGCGATGGTATCCCAGGCAAAAGACAGCATGCTCATGAGCCGCAGGCACTGCGGCCGACAAGGCAGCGGTGAGTTCTTGTTCCGGAAAAAGCTCAGGAAAAAATGTGGATATCTGGGCGCCGATATATCTTATGAGGTGCACGCCAAATCCTTTCGCAGGCGGAGGTTATCTTCGTTGTGCCTGACCCGGGCGGGCATCCGAAAGTCGCTCATTCGGCGTCGAAACACGACAAAATACCTTACCACTTCATCCTGTTCGAAGGCAGTCGTCAATGATGGGTCGCCCGCACATCGAAAATGATGACGCATTCAGCACTCAGCAACCAGGCACGATGACTCATGTCTACAGCTCGTTTCGAGGGCTCCCCTGGCGGGTGATACCTCAGCCCCAAAATGTTGTGGAAACTGCATACCTTCTCCTGCGGACTCGAAAATC
>CAJBHN010001111.1 GCA_903952805.1 uncultured Myxococcales bacterium
CGCATGGCGGAGACAGCGTCAGCGATGGTGCTTATACAGCCTGCGACGCCAAGCAGCAGAAACACCGCAGTCAGCACCCCGATGAGGGTCTGAAACCACTTGGCGACGCCATACGATTTCCACCAACACCATTGGACGTACATGGGCAGCGGCGTCGCGATGAGACCAATGAGGGCCGGGATGATCATCAGCAGCGAAAACGCCGACGCCACCGACATGAGCCGGGCGATCACGCCGGTCAAGATGGTCGACAACACCTGAGGCAGCAACAACACGAGCGACGTCGCCACGCCCATCGCGAGATGGGCCGTTCGCGAACGCGCGTCAGAGCTGCCCCCAAGCTTGTCGATGACCCAGGTGAGAATCACATGGCCCAGGAAGCCCATCAGCAAGAGGCCGATCGCACCCACGACGACGCCGAAAACGGGATGCCCCACAATGGTCAAGAGCACGACGAACACACCCCAAGCGGGCATTACCGCCATTGCCAACGGCACCTTCTCGAGGGCCGGCAGCGGAGGGTGCTCGATATGGGACTTGACCGTGCCTATCAGCTTCAACGCCAACATCGGCGTGGTCTTCATCGCGTAGCTGATACCGAGGGTCAGGGCCTCGCCGGGGCTCAGGTCTTCGTATTGGTCGATGCCGAGGACGGCGCCATCGCCCGCACCGTCTGGCGAGCCTGCCACGAAGGACGGTAGTGCCTCCGAGGGGAAATCCTGGTCCGACGCGAGCGGCAGGTTGTTGCCCCGGTTGGTGGGCTCCGACGGCACCGGAGCCAGATCGTCGTCGAACGGACGAGGTGGTCCTGCCGCGGGCCGCTTCTTGGGAATGGGGTCTTTTCGAAGATCCGACGGCAGGTTTTGGGCATTTTGCCCGTTGTGACGCATGGCGGTGCGGGTCTCGACCTCGGGTGGCGCTGCGACCACAGCACTGCGCCCTTTGCCCGGCACCCGCAGGATCTCAAATCGATGCTTCGAGATGGAAAAGATCAACCCGCTTTGCAGGGGAATCGCGGCGCCGATTTTATTGCCATCGACGACGGTGCCGTTGACGCTGCCCATGTCCTCCAAGAACCAGGACACGCCATCGCTGAACAGCCGGCAATGCTTTTTGGAAACCGAGCGGTCCTCGACCTGGACGTCGGCTCCTCCGCCCTGCCGGCCGATGATCAAGCCATCAAGACCAACATTGAACGTCTCACCGGACTGCAGGTTTTTGACCTCGACGCTCATGGACTCCTCGCGGCAATAACGACGGTGAAGGCCCACGCTAGATGAGTCTGGGCCGTGCCGGAAGTTTCCCTGCTCCCTCGCCTGCCGATTTCGCGGCTGACCCATGTACGCCAATAAACCACATCAACATTCATCAGCCTTCATCAGCCTTCATCAGCCTTCATCAGCCTTCATCAGCCTTCATCAGCCTTCATCAGCCTTCATTACCCTTCATCGCCTGCGCCGCCCGGCCTCTGAGCCACCGGTGACCGGGCGCGACCGAGCCGTGATCCGCTAGCCTTCGGCCATGCGTGCACCCTGCCTTGCCGTCGCTGTCGGCGTTGTTGTTGCCTCGTTGCTCGTCCCCGGCCTCGCCCGGGCGCAAAACGCGTCCTGTGCCGGGACGGGTTTGGCCCAAAACGGCTCGCTGACCTGCGGCGCCCCCGAATGGCGGGAGTTCAACGCCAGCTTCGGCTGCGTCAACAACGCCGCCGTTCTCGACGACGAGCAAGCATTGCGGCAGACGATCCGCAACCTGGTTCCCGGCGTCAGCTACCAGCTCGAACTCAACGCCGTCCGCACCATCGCCAACCAGCCATCGGCGTTTGAAGTCATCCTCACCAACGTCGTTTTGGACCAGCCCACCGAACCAAACGGCAACTTTGTCGTGCTGGGCGCTGCCGATATCGGCGACAACGGCGACAACGGGCTGCGTGTCATCACCTTCCGCGCCCTGCAGAGCACCAGCGTCTTGACCATTGCGGAACTGGTCAACGCCAATCAGCCCGACGTGGCGGTCCGCATTGACGACGTCAAAGTGCTGAGCTCCGACATCGGCGATGCCGACAACGACACCCTCGACGATCGCCAGGAGTTCTGCACCACCCTGACCAATCCAGTCAGCAGCGACACCGACGCCGACGGGCTGCGTGATGACGTGGAATTGGTCGGAAACTACGGCGTCGAGGGGCGGACGGGCACCGACCCCAACGACCCCGACACCGACAACGACGGCTTGTGCGACGGCAGCCGGACGGTGGCCACCATCTGCGTGGCGGGCGAAGACCTCAACAACAACGGCGCCAATGTGCAGTTGGCCAATGGTGAACTCATCGCCGAAAGCGAGACCAACCCCCTGCTGGCCGACACCGACGACGACCTTGTCAACGACGGGGACGAACACCGCAACGGCACCGACCCGTTTCTGCCAGATACCGATGGCGACGCGTTGACCGATGGCCAGGAGCGTACCCTGGCGACCAACCCCCTGGTGCGCGACACCGACGGCGACGGCC
>CAJBHN010001112.1 GCA_903952805.1 uncultured Myxococcales bacterium
CTGGCGTTCAGTTCGGGAGGGGGCGTGGTCCCCGATGCCCTGCGCTCGGCCTGGTTCCCGGTTCACCTGGTCTTGGCGTTGTCGGCCAATGCCTTCTTTGCCATCGCCGGCGTCGCCGCTGCCGCCTTCTTGTTTCAGGAACGGCGCCTCAAGCAGAAGCAGTTGGGTGGGGCCTTCAGGCTGCTGCCTCCGCTGCCCGTGCTCGAGGAGATCGCCCATCGCTTCATCATGACGGGCTTTCTGTTGCTCACGCTGGCCATGGTCGCTGGCAGCTTCTTCGCCAAGCAAATGTGGGGGGCCTATTGGTCCTGGGACCCCAAACAATGCTGGACCTTGCTGACCTGGTTGGTGTTCGCCGGCATTTTGCACGCGCGCATCACCATTGGCTGGCGTGGTCGACGCGCTGCCTGGTCCACCGTCGTCGCCGTTGCGGTGATCATCGTCGCCATGGTGGGTTTGAATGCCTTGGTCCGCACCCGCCATGGCGGCGCCTTCAATGGCCAGAAGAATCAGCCCACCCTGCGCAGCGTCAGTGACGACGTGCCCGTCGCCGGAGCCGTGCCATGAGCCGCCGTCTCAGCTGCGTCGGGCTCAACCATACAAGCGCCCCGGTCGAGCTGCGCGAGCAGGTGGCCTTCTCCGTTGACGCCCTTGCCCGCGCCCTGCCAGAGCTGGTCGGCAAAGACGGCGTCGATGAAGCCGTTATCGTCTCCACCTGCAACCGCGTCGAGGTCTACGTCGGTGGCGACGTCGACCGCGCCCCGGTCGCTGTGCGCACATTCTTGCATGAGCATTTTGGGCTCAAGGCGTCATCTCTCGACGACCACCTGCTGCACCGCAGTGACGACGACGCCTTGCAGCACCTTTTTCGCGTGGCATCGGCCCTCGACGCCGTCGTTGTTGGCGAACCGCAGATTCTCGGCCAGGTGAAGGACGCGTTTTTCCACGCCGTCGCCGCCGGCACCACCGGCCCGGTCACCACGCGTGCGTTCCATCGGGCCTTCACCACCGCCAAGCGGGTGCGCACCGAGACCCGCGTGGCCGCCGCCGCCGCCAACGTCGCCTCCGCTGGCGTCGACCTGGCCAGCTCCATCTTTGGTGATCTCGCCGGGCTCGCGTGTGTCCTCGTGGGCGCCGGTGATATGGGCGAACTTGGTGCTCGCCACTTTGCCAAGGCCGGCGCCCGCCTCACCATCGCCAATCGGTCTGTCGAGCGTGCCACGCGGTTGGCTGAAGAAGTTGGCGGCAGCGCCTGCACCATCGACGCTCTGCCGCGCTTGCTGGTCGAGGCCGACGTTGTGCTGGTGTCGACCGGGGCGCCGACGTTCGTCATCACCGTCGACATGGTGAAGGCGGTCTTGAAGGCGCGCCGCTACCGCCCGTTATTGGTCGTTGACATCTCGGTGCCCAGAAACGCAGATCCGAAGATCGCCGATCTGGAAAACTGCTACGTGTACGACGTCGACGACCTCGCCACCGTGGTCGACGGCAATCTGAGCAAACGGGCCGAGGAGGCCAAAAAGGCCGAGGCCATTGTCGTCGTCGAGGTGGAGCGGGCTCGGAAGGCGCGGGCCACCGACCGGGCCGTGCCCATCATCAAGGCGCTGCGAGAAAGGGCCGCCGCCATTGCGGGCGCCGAAGCCGACAAAACGCTCGCTGTGCTTGGTGACGCCGTCACCGACCGCCAGCGCAAGAGCGTTCAGGCGATGGCCAACGCCATTGTGGCCAAGCTGCTGCACGAGCCCATGACCCGCTTGAAGAGTGCGGCCTCGGCCGACGCCGACGAAGCCAGTGCGGAATTCCTGGCCATTGCCGCCAGCCTGTTTGGGCTCATGGACACCGACCGTGACGCGCCACCGTCCGCCGCCGCCGATGTCCTGGCCGCGGCCGTCGAGGCCGAGGCAGCCGCCAGCGGCGTCGACGACGAGCAGGCAGCCTGAACGTCCGCGTGGCTCCTGCCACATCTCCCATCTCACCAGACACCTCCCCACGCCACCGCACCTCACCGCACCTCACCGCACTCCACCGCACACCGTCCCACCGTCCCACCGTCCCACCAGTGAGCACCATGACCACGATCCTGCGCATCGGCACCCGCAAGAGCCCCCTCGCCATGTGGCAGGCGGAGCATATCCAGGCCCGGCTGCAGGCAGCCCATCCCGAGCTGACGGTGGAGCTGGTGGGCATCGAGACCAAGGGCGACAAAATCCTCGACGTCGCCCTGGCCAAGGTCGGTGGCAAGGGTCTGTTCGTGAAGGAACTCGAGACGGCGCTGCTGGCCGGCGACGTGGACCTGTGCGTGCACAGCACCAAGGACATCCCCGCCGAGCTGCCCGAGGGCACAGCCATCGTGGCCTTCCCGGTCCGCGCCGATGCCCGCGACTGCTTCGCCAACCCCGACGGCGTCGGTGGCCGGGGCGGCATCTCGTCGTTGCCGCGGGGCGCGCGGGTGGGGACGTCGTCGCTGCGGCGTCAGGCTCAGCTGCTGATGCGGCGTCCCGACCTCGTCATCGTCCCCGTGCGTGGCAACGTCGCCACCCGCTTGCGCAAAGCCGCCGAGCTGAACCTCAGCTGTGTCGTGCTGGCGTGTGCCGGCCTCGATCGCCTCGCCCACGGCGACGTCATCACCCACCGCTTCGATGTCGACGACATGCTGCCTGCCGCCGGGCAGGGGGTGTTGGCCATTCAGGCTCGCAGCGACGACGGCCGCGTGCTGTCGATGCTGCGCTTCCTCGACGACCCGACCACGCGCATCACCACCCTTGCCGAGAGGGCCTTCCTGCGGGGCCTTGGCGGTGGCTGCCAGGTGCCCATCGCGGCCCACGCCGTCGTCACGACCGGGCCTGACGGCGACCGCGTGCTGCTGCGTGGGCTCGTGGCCCGTCCCGACGGCCGCGTCGTGATCAGCGGCACGACCGAAGGCGCGGTCGCCGACGCCGACACCATCGGCATGGCCCTCGCAGACGACGTCCGCGCCCGCGGCGGCGACCGCCTGCTCGCCGAACTTGAGCCCCTCGCGTGAGCGACGGTCCCTTCGCCGGCCTGACGGTCATCGTCGCCCGCGACGAGGCTCCTGACGACGACATGTCCCGTGCCATCGCCGCCGCTGGCGCCACGGTCATCCCCCTGCCACTGATGCAGGTGGCTCCCCCCATCGACGACAGCGCCTTGCGCGCCGCCCTCGACCACCTGCACCGGTATCGCCTCATCGCCTTCACCTCGCGCCATGGCGTCCGCGCCGTGGCCGCCCTGTGTCCACCACCCGCCGGGGTGATGGTCGCCGCCGTCGGTCACGCCACCGCCGCCGAACTGGCCAAGCAGGGGTGGCCCGTCGACGTCGTCGGCGACCAGGGCGGCGCAGCCCTCGCTGCCGCCATCGTGCTGTCCGTGGGCCCCAGGCTGCGCCATGGCCCAGTGCTCCTGCCCCAGGCCGACGGCGCCAACGACGCTCTCCGACAGGGGCTGGTCGCGGCCGGCGTCGTCGTCGACGTCGTCGTGGCGTACCGTTCGGTGCCCATCGACCCCGGGGCGGTTCAGGCGGCCACCGCCCGGGCAATGCGGTCCCCCCGCCCGTTGGTGTTGTTGGTGACGAGCCCCCGCCGGGTGGACGCGTTCTGCGATGCCTTGCTGTGCTCGGTGTCGGTGGTGCCCGAGGACCTCGCCGTGGTCGCCGTCGGCGTCACCACCGCCGCCGCCGTCATCGCCCGCGGCCTGCGGGTGGCGGCGCAGGCCAGTTCGCCGGCGACGGGCCCCGTTTGCGCCGCTCTGGCAACGCTGCACAATCCCCATTGATGCGTCACGCCCCACTCTTCGCCGTCTCCGCCCTCGTCATGGTCGCCGCTGGTGGCGTCGGCTGTCTGGCCGGCCCTGCTGGACCATCGGCCGACGACGGGGCCGCCCACCTCGGCCTCGTTGAAGGCAGGACCCTGAC
>CAJBHN010001113.1 GCA_903952805.1 uncultured Myxococcales bacterium
ACAGCGTGCGCAGCGTCGTGGGAAACGAGCAGTCGACGGCTTCACCCTCACCCTCACCCTCACCCTCACCCTCGCCTTCGCCTTCGCCTTCGCCTTCACCCTCGCCTTCACCCTCGCCTTCACCCTCGCCTTCACCGGCCTCTACGGGGTCCGCCGGACACGCCGACAGGGTGATGGCGTTGGCGAGCATGGCGACCATGACAAAGGGAAGGCTGCAGGAAGGGCGCGTCATGGCGGGGGGGGTACCAAGTGACGACATGTAGGTAAAGGCACACATGATGGGGTCGACGACGCGTGTGCGCCAGCCCTGTGAAAACCGGTCTTCAACGGTGTACTGGTGAGAAGTGGCTGGCAGCACCAACGACGTCCTCGAAGAGCACCTTCAAGCAGGCAGGCTCGACCCTGCCGAGGCGATGGCGCGCCATCTGCTTGAACAAGATCCAAGCAACAGCATAGCCCATACCGCCTACGCGCGCATCAGCGCCGCCCGGGGCAACGTCGACGATGGGGTGCTGCGCCTCGAGCGCTTGTTGGCGGCCAATCCTCGTCAGCCAGACGCCCTGGCCTGGCTGTCGGTGTTCTGGCTCAAGAAGGGTGACCCCGAGCGCGCCCTGCTGTTGGCTCGACGCGCGGCGTCGCTCGGCAGCGGCGTGGCCGAGGCCGACGTCATGCTCGGCAACGACTGCTTTACCCGCGGCGACCTCGACGAAGCCGTCGCCTACTTCGACCGCGCCACCAAGAATGCGCCGCGGCTGGCCAAGGGGTGGCTTGGTCGCGGCAAGGTGTTCTGGAAAAAAGCCGAACTCGCTGACGCCGAAGAGGCCTTCGCCAAGGCCGTCGAACTCGACCCCCGAGATCTCGAGGGCTGGCTCAGTCTGATCGACGTCGAGGTTGAGGGCGGCGCCGATGATGCCGCCGACGACAACATCGCGCTGGCCCTCAAGCAGCATCCATCCCATCAAGGGCTGAAGGACCGCAAGGCCACCCAGGCCCACAAAAAGATTCAGCACGACCCCTTGGAGCAGGGCCTCGTGGGCGTGCGAGCAGCCCTCTATGTCGGCGACGGCAACCTGGCCCTCGCACGCCTTGACGCCCTCGCCGAGAAATATCCCGACGACCTCCGCTATTTGATCATCGAAGGCGAGATTGCCGCCGTCACCGGCCAGGGCGACGTCGCATTTCTCGTCCACGAATTGCAGCGGGTCCTGCGGGAGCGCCCCACCTGGTGGGAACCGCGGGCCGCCCTCGGTCGACTGATGCTGCGCTCGGGACCCTTGCAGAATCTGCGCACCGGGGTGGCCCACTGCGAAGAGGCCTTCCGCACCTCGGGGGAACACGCTCGCGCGGGCCTGTTTTTGTTCGAGGCCTACTCGATGATGGGCAAGCGACCGTTCGCCATCGCGTTGGGCAAGCGCATCGCTGGCGGCGACGCCATCGAGGCCGCCCTGGTGCGGGCCCTGCTCAAAGAGTTTGGCGTCGACGTGCCAGCCCCCGTCAACGCCGTCCCCCTGCCCGTCGTGCCAACGAGCGAGACCTGATGATCGCACCCACGCGGACGACCTGGCAGACCTGGCGTCGTCGGCTGGGGCGTCTGGTGCTGGGGAGCATGGTCGTCGGCCTGGTGGCCACCGTGCTCATCATCGCCAGCGGCTGGCGGGCCTTCGGCACACGAGCCAGCGGCGAGCGCCGGGTCCGCATGGAGGCCTCGCCCCAATATCGCGATGGCATCTTCGTGAACCCCCAGCCCTTGTGGAACGACATCCTTGGTGCGTCGACGTCGCTGTTGTCGCCGAGCCCCGTGGCCTCGGCCCACGAAGGCGACGTCGCGGTGCTCTTTGGCGACGGCTCTCAGTTCAACACGCCGCCGCCATCGGGGCTGCGGGTTACGTGGCTTGGTCACTCGACGTTGCTGCTGGAGATCGATGGCCTGCGCATCCTCACCGACCCCCTCTTTGGCGAGAGGGCGTCGCCCTTCACCTGGGTCGGCCCCAAGCGCTGGTATCCACCGCCCATCGCTCTTGAAAACATGCCCGCCGTCGACGCGGTCGTCATCTCCCACGACCATCACGATCACCTGCAGTACTCGACCATCGAGCGCATCAAGGACTGGAACACGACCTTCATCGTCCCCATCGGCGTCGGCGCCCATCTCGCGTATTGGGGCGTGCCGCCCGAGCACATCGTCGAGCTCGATTGGTGGCAACCCACGCGGCTGACGGGCACAAGCGGCGCCGGCGTCGACGTCGTGTGCACCCCCGCTCGCCACGCCTCGGGTCGTCATCTGCTGGACCAAAACCACACCCTGTGGGCGGGCTACGCCGTCGTTGGCCCTGCACATCGGCTGTTTTTTTCCGGCGACACGGGGCTATTCCCAGCGATGACCGAGATTGGCGAACGCTTCGGCCCCTTCGACGTGTCGATGATTGAGACCGGCGCCTACAACCCGGCCTGGCCCGACTGGCATATCGGCCCGGAGCAGGCCGTCCGCGCCGCCGGCATGCTGCGCAGCAAGCTCATGCTGCCCATCCATTGGGGCCTGTGGAGCCTCGCCCCCCACGGCTGGACCGAACCCGCCGAGCGGGTCCTCGTCGAGGCTGAACGGCGCCACATGCCCATCGTGGTGCCAAGGCCCGGCCATAGCATCGAGCCCTCGCAGCCCCCCCCCGTCGTACGCTGGTGGCCGTCGCTGCCTTGGCAGACCGGGGCCCAAAACCCCATCGTCTCCCGCCTGGTGGACCCCGAGCCGCTGCCGCCAGCCCTTACGCCGTGATGCCCATGCGGTGCCCGTCACTGGCAGATGCCGACCGCAGGGGAGCCAATGGGCTCAAGACTCCACGGCCAACACCCAGTTCGTCATGTTCCGAGGGTGATGGATGCGTCTGCCTGAGAGGCCGGCGACCACCTCAGTGGGCCCGTCGATCGCGCAGCACCACCACAAACGTCGGCGCCGGCCGCCAATGTTTGCGCCAGGGACGAGCGAGGGCCCTCTCGGCCTCTTCGTCGTCAAGGGCACTGCCCTGCTGGTGGCGCTGGGTGAGGATGTTGGCCAACGTGCCCTTGAGCTCGTCGTCGATCGACGGAAAGACGCCGCGGGCGACGACGTCACCGATGACGACGTGATCGCCGTAGCGCTCGATGATCAACACCACCACGCCGCTTTCCTGCAGCCGCAAACGGGAACGCGACACCCCGCGCGGGAAATCGCAGATCTCGCCGTCGACGACGGCAGGCTCGGCTGCTGGCGCTCCCTGCACGTGGCGGGCTGAACGCGCCGTCAATACCAGCGTGTGGCCGTCGCGCAGACCGACGACGTCTTTGTCGGCGACGCCGACGGCGCTCGCCAATTGACCATGAGCCACCAGATGCCCCGGCGTGCCATGCAGGGCGACGAAAGTGCGGGGGCGCGTGGCGGCCAACAGCATCTGCAGGTCGTCGGCACCGCCGTGGCCCGACACATGGGGCGCATGTTTGCCGACGACGACGTCGACGCCGCGATCGACGAGGGCGTCGATGACCTGTTGGACCTTGAGCTCATTGCCGGGGATGACCCGTGCCGAGATGACGACGCGGTCGCCCACGGCGAGGGCGAAAGGCAGTTGGGCATCGCCGCGGGCCATGCGGGCCAACACGGCATTTTCCTCGCCCTGGGTGCCGGTGGCGGCGATGCACAAGCGGTGACGAGGCAGGTTTCTGGCGGTGGCCTCGTTGACGACGACGTCGGCGAAGAAGCCGCCGCCCCCTTCGCCGTGCACCAACAGGTCTCCCTCGGCGACGTGGTTTTGGGCCATGGCAAAGACCTCGGCGAGGCCCTTGCCCATCAGCAACAGCTTGCGGCCCTGGGCCCGGCAGATCTCGGCGAGCAACGCCAGGCGCTGCAGATGGCTGGCGAACAATCCCACCACCACCAGCCCGCGCCAGGCTTCACCGTCGTCGTCGACCAGACAGCGGCGCAGCGCTGGGCCCACGCTGCGCTCAACGCCAGCGCGCACGGTGCCGCCGACCTCGAGAGGGGCGCCAGCGCTCAAGGCCCCGGTGGAGTCCGCCAACAGACATCGCACGCCGACGTCGCCGGCAGCCACCGACAGGGTTGCGAGGTCCGTCGGCGGCCCGAGCACGGGGTCGGTATCGACGCGGAAGTCACCGGAGTGAACGATGGGCCCCACGGGCGTGCCCAAAATCAAGCTGGCCGCGCCGGGGATTGAGTGGGAGACGGCCGCCAGGGTGACGTCGAAACCACCGACCGTGTGGACAACGCCAAAGGGCAAGACCTCAAGGTCGATGGCGACGTCGTAGCGGGCGCAACGTCGACGAATGAAGTGGGCGGTGAATGCCGTCGACAACAGCTTGACGCTGCGACCGCGCAGCACATCGCGGAGCACAAACGGCAGGGCGCCGATATGGTCCTCGTGGCCGTGGGTCAGCACGATGGCCCGCAGCCGCGGCGCCACCGCCGCCAGACGTTCGAAGTCCGGCAAGGCGGCGTCAAAACCCGGCAATTCGGGCCCGGCAAAGCGCACACCACAATCCACCAAGATGGCGTCGCCGAGTTCGACACCGTCGGCGGTCTCGATGGCGTGCTCAACCAGCAAACAGTTGCGTCCAAAGCGACCCACGCCCCCCAGCGGCGTCAGCCGGACGGAAGCCTCTGAGCGGCTGGAGCCATCGGACCAGGGTGACAAGGTCATTTGGCTGCACCGCCGGCAACGAGGCGGGCCCGCCACGAACGCGGCAGCAGATTGGCAACGCCCATCGTCATCGACAGCGGCAGTGGAAAGCGCAGCCAGGCCCGACGGCCGACGATGGCGTCGGCGATCACCCGGGCGGCGACATCGGTGTCGACGAGAAACGGCATGGGAAACGTGTTCTTCGACGTCATTTCGCTCTTGACAAACCCCGGATGCACGATGGTGACCGCGATGCCCTTCTGCTCGAGTTCAGGAGCGACGCTGTCGAGGAAGTAGGTCAGCGCCGACTTGCTGGCGCCGTAGACCGCCGCCATGGGCTGGGTCAGGTCAGCCGCCAGCGAAGACATCCCCACCACGTGCCCCCGCCCCCGCGCCCGCATCAACGGCAACAAGGGCAGAATCGTGGCCAGCGCGCCCGTCAGGTTGGTGTCGATGACCTCCTTGGCGTCCTGCGGAGTCGTGCGCCACACCGATGTGTGCCGCCCGCCCACCCCGGCATTGGCAATGACGACGTCGAAGCCACCGCAAGCCTGGTCGAGGGCGACGATGGTGGCTGCGCAGGCGACGTGGTCGGTGACGTCGATGGTGACGGCGTGGGCAGTGCCACCGGCGGCGCCGATGACCTCGACGAGGCCCTGCAACTTGTCGACGCGTCGCGCGCCCAACCAGACGTGGTGTCCCCGCCGGCACAGCTCGGTCGCCAGGGCCGCGCCGATCCCGGAGGAGGCCCCGGTCAGGAGGACTTTGGTCGCGGGACTGGTCGCTGTGGTCGGGGAAGGCATGGGACGATCCGGATCGAAGGTTGGACCAATGCAGGTGGATTTGACGACGTCAGGGGCAGCTCGAATCGAAGCCGCGAGGGCGGCCAGCTGTCCGGAGACCGTCTTGGTTGGAAGGCTTGGTTTGACCACAGGGGCAGGTTCCTGCAACCTCGGGTGGTCTCTTCTCCGACACCAGTCGGAGTCGTACCAGAACAGCTTCTCGACCGTCGGAAGATCATGAGCGACACCCCGCAACAGGACCTTTCTCAGCTTGAGATGGCCTTCGCCGCCGACGCGAAGGCCTTCGTTGCGTTGACCAATGCCTACCTCAAGCTTGGCCGCTTCATGGAGGCCATGGTCGTCTGCAAGAAGGGCATCAAGGCGCTGCCTGATTCCGTCGATGGGCGCTTGCTGTTGGGGCGGGTCTACGCCGAGCACGGCAAGATCCCCAAGGCGCTGGAAGAGGTCAAAGCCCTCCTCGCCACCAACCCCGACGTCGCCGAGGCCCACTTCTTCGCCGGCCAGCTGCACGAAAAGGCTGGGCGCTTTGAAGACGCCATCGAGGCCTTCAAGGAGGCCATCCGAAAGGACCGCGGCCACGATGGCGCCAAGGCCGCGCTGAAGGCCAAGGGCATCGATTTTCAGGCTGGGCCCTCGCCACAAGAACTCGCGCAACAGGCTGCCGAAGAAGAAGCAGCAGCTGCTGCTGCTGCTGCCGAAGCGCTCCGCCTCGACGCAGAAGCCCAGGTCGCCGCCGCCGAGAGCGCAGCCCTTGACGCCGCTCGTGCCCAGGCCGCCCAGCTCGCTCAGGCCGCCAAGGCCCGCGCCATGGGCAGCGCCATCGACCACATGG